>JAFEFD010000551.1 GCA_018240765.1 Pseudomonadota bacterium
GCCGCGTTCGATGCGTTCGCGGACGTGAAGGTCACTGATCGCTCACTGGTGTGGAACTCCGATCTGGTCGAATCGCTGGAACTGCACAATCTGCTCGGGCAGGCCGTGGCGACGATGTATTCGGCGGAGCAGCGCCACGAAAGCCGTGGCGCGCACGCGCGCGAGGATTTCCCCAATCGCGACGATGCGAACTGGATGAAGCACACGCTGGTCAGCGTTGATGCCAAGGGCAAGGCGACGTTCGACTATCGCCCGGTGCACTTGCAGACGATGACGAACGAAGTGGAATCCGTACCGCCGAAGGCGCGGGTGTACTGACATGGCCGAACCCGGACGCGAGGGCGGGCTGCTGAACTGGCAATGGCGTGGCTATGCGCGCAATCATCGCAATCCGGCCAATCTGCTGATTCACATGCTTGCGGTGCCGGCTTTCATCGCCGGAATGCTGGCGTTCGTCACACTGACGTTGCGTGCGCAGTGGCTGGGCGCGCTGATCGCGATCCTGGTGAGCGTTGCCGCATTTGCCTTGCAAGGTGTCGGACACAACCGCGAAAGCGAGGCGCCTGAACCCTTCGCAGGCCCGGGCGATTTTCTTGCGCGCATCTTTGCCGAGCAGTTCATCACTTTTCCGCGTTTCGTATTGAGCGGTCAATGGGCGAAAAATATCGCCAGCAGAAGTATTTGAGGACAGGTCATGGCCGAATTCACGCTGCCGAAAAATTCCAAAGTCCGCAAAGGCAGGAAATATCCGGCCAAGGCGGATGCCAAAAACGTGCGCACGTTCCGCATTTACCGCTGGAATCCGGACGACGCGGAAAATCCGCGCGTTGACGAGTACGAGGTTGATCTTGCCGCCTGCGGGCCGATGGTTCTGGACGCGCTGATCAAGATCAAGAACGAGATCGACTCCACGCTCACGTTCCGGCGCTCCTGCCGCGAAGGCATCTGCGGCTCGTGTGCAATGAACATCGACGGGGGCAACACCCTGGCGTGCACCAAGGCGATCGAGGATTGCGACGCGGGTGACGTCAAGATCTATCCGTTGCCGCACATGCCGGTGGTCAAGGACCTGGTGCCGGACATGACGCATTTTTATGCGCAGCACGCTTCGATCAAGCCGTGGATACGCACGCAGAGTGCGCCGCCGCCGGATTCCGAGCGCCTGCAATCGGTCGATGACCGCAAGAAGCTCGATGGCCTGTACGAGTGCATCCTGTGCGCGTGTTGCTCCACGGCCTGCCCGAGCTACTGGTGGAATTCCGACAAATACCTGGGTCCCGCGATCCTCCTGCAGGCCTATCGCTGGATCGCCGATTCGCGTGACGAGGACACCGGCGCGCGCCTGGACGAACTGGAAGATCCGTTCAAGCTGTATCGCTGCCACACCATCATGAATTGCACGAACACCTGTCCGAAGGGGCTCAATCCGGCCAAGGCGATCGGTGAAATCAAGAAGCTCATGGTCGAACGCAAGGGGACGTGAACATGGACACGCGCCTGATGTGGTGGCCGGCCGTGGCGATGGCGGCGTTGACCTTCGTGGTCTGGCTGCGCATGTATTTCATGCGCGTCGGCGAGATGAAACGCGAACGCGTCCATCCGCAGTCCGTCGCCTTGTCGGCGCAAATGGCCGAACGCCTCAAGGACACGCGTGCGGCCGACAATTTCCGCAACCTGTTCGAGCTGCCGGTGCTGTTCTATCTGGCGCTCGTCGTCGCTGTGCAGACTGCTCAGGTCACCACCATCACCTTGGTGCTGGCCTGGATATTCGTTGCGCTGCGCATCGCGCACAGCGCAATCCATTGCAGCTACAACAGGGTGTATCACCGCTTTTACGCATATTTTCTTGGCGGCGTCGTGCTGTGGCTGCTGTGGGCGGTACTGGCGTTCGGCCTGATCCGATGAACGCGGATGGCGCACGCCTGCGCTGGCGCTGCCGGCGCGGCATGCGCGAGCTGGATCAATTGCTGGGCTGGTGGCTGGACGTGCGTTACCCAATGTCCGGCGATGTGGAGAAGGCGGCGTTTTCCACGTTGCTGGATGAGCCCGATCCGCACTTGTGGGATTGGTTGACTGGACGCGAGGTTCCGCCGCGTCGCGAATGGCAGCGCATCGTCGATGAAATCCGCGACCGCGATAGCGTTTGACTACCGGTTTTCGCGCTGGCTGACGCTTGCCATCGCCGTCGTTTCCCTGCTTGCCATCGGTTCGATTTTCTCGAGCGGCGCGCCGGTGTGGACGAAAACCGGATTGAGCCTCGCCATGGCTGGCTGGGCGGGATGGACCATCAGCCCATTGCGGCGACCGCTGATCGTGCGTGCGGCATGGCTGCCCGGCGGGCATTGGCGCGTGGTCGATGCGGATGGCCGCGAATTCACAGCCGAACTCGTCGGTGGCGTCGCGCGCGGCCCGTGGATCGTGCTGAATTTGCGCCGTAGTGACGGCAAGCGGCTGGCATTGATTCTCGGTCCCGACAACTGCGACACCGATATCCGACGACACCTGCGCGTACGGCTGGCTGACGCCGAAATGCGCGCATAAAAAACCGGCCGCGGAGAGTGACGCGGCCGGTTCCCGAAACGTCGATATTTCTGCGCTCGTCCTTGAGCACGAAAATTACGACGAAGCCATTCGTGGTCTCACGTTACATTCAAAAGCGATACTCGGCATTGACCGAGATCAAGTCGGGATTCGTGCTGAATCCGGCCTTGTTGACCTTGTAGTAGTCGTAATTCAAGCCGACGCTGACGTTATTGCTGAAGTCGTAGCCGAATCCGGCCCCTGCGTAGTACTTGGTGCTGGTGTCGTCAATGATGGCGGTCGGCGTGGTGCCGGCAATCGCGCCCTTCACGTCGGCGCGGAACAATCCGGCGCGGCCGCTGATGTACCACTGCGGGGTGACGTTGAAGTGTCCGTTCACGCCTGCGGTCCAGCCGCTGAATTTCGCGTTCGGGAATCCGGCGTAAGCGCTCTTCGGTCCGAACGAACCCAGATCCGTGTAGCCGCCTTCGACGCCGAGCGCGACATCCGGATTGATCGCCCAGCGATAGCCGATGTTGGCGTTGTAGCCGGTGTCGTTGTCGTTGTAGGCGCCTTTGTCCAGGTTGGACTGTCCGACGCCGCCATTGATGAACCAGCCGCCGTTGTCGCCATTGGCGGCATGGCTGATGGCGGGTGCAGCGACGAGGCCGGCGGCGGTCAGGGCCAATGCGATCAGTGTATTTTTCATGGGGATGCTCCTTCGGGGTTGGAAATGTGTTGGGGTGATTGCGCGTGGCAACGCACGCCAAGCTAATTGCTCGACTCGATATGTGGCCTGAACATTCCCATTGCAATACGCATGAGTTTAGAAATGGTTCAGCAAGCTGACTGCACCGTACGTGGGCGCCCGTTCGTGCTTGCCTGATGCGCCGCGCTCGTGCACTCTGCGCGGACTTTGTTTTCGCATCGCATGCCGCCGCTCAGATGTTCCGCCCGCTCGAACTGTTCATCGGCCTGCGCTACACGCGCGCCAAGCGCCGCAATCATTTCATTTCGTTCATCTCGCTGGTGTCGATGCTCGGCATTGCGGTGGGCGTCACCGCGCTGATCACGGTCATCTCGGTGATGAATGGATTCGAGCAGCAGCTCACCGAGCGCATCCTCGGCGCGGTCGCCGATGTGACGATTTCCGGTGTCGGCGAAAGCGTGCATGACTGGCAAGGCGCGGTGAAACAGGCAAATGCGAATCCGCATGTGCGCGGCGCCGCGCCCTATGTGGAAAAAGTCGCGCTGCTGCAAGGCCGGCGCGTGACTGGCGCGGTGATCCGCGGCGTGCTGCCGGATGAGGAAGGCAAGGTCTCCGACCTCGGCCGCAAGATGAAGACCGGAAAGCTCGACGACCTCACGCCCGGCAGCTACGGCATCGTGCTCGGCGATGAACTGGCGATGCAACTCGGCGTCCGGCCCGGCGACAAGGTCACGGTGTACACGCCACAAGTGAGCGTGACGCCGATCGGCGCGCTGCCGCGCTTCAAGCGTTGCACCGTCGTCGGATTGTTCTCGGTCGGCTTCCAGCAATACGACGACGGCATGGCGCTGATGAACATGACCGACGCCGAGCATCTTTTCCAGCTCGACGGCCCGACCGGCATCCGCCTCAAGCTCGACGACAAGTTCCGCGCCTGGGATGTGGGCGATGCCCTCGCGCGCCAGCTCGGCCAGTTTTATCGGGTGCAGGATTGGCGCGAAGGTTTCTCGAATTTCTTCGCCGCCGTATCGATGGAAAAGAAGGTGATGTTCATCATCCTGTCACTCATCGTCGCAGTCGCCGCGTTCAACCTCGTGTCAACGCTGGTGATGCTGGTGCAGGACAAGCAGGCCGACATCGCGATCCTGCGCACGCTGGGCACTTCGCCGCGCAGCGTGATGGGCGTGTTCATGGTGCAAGGCACGATCGTGGGCGCGTTCGGGATCCTGCTCGGCGTCATCGGCGGCGTGCTGCTGGCGACCAACCTGCCGGCCATCGTGCAATGGATCGAGCACGTGTTTCATGTCGAATTCCTGTCGCCGGACATCTACTACATCAGCGAAGTGCCATCCGACATGCATTGGAGCGACGTCGGCTGGATCGCGGCCGTCGCCTTCGTGTTCTGCCTGTTCGCGACGATCTATCCGGCGTGGCGCGCGGCGCGCACGCAGCCGGCGGCAGCGTTGCGCTATGAATAACTCGAACGTGACCATTCGCAGCGCCCGTATTTCCGACGCGCCGTTGTTGTGCGCCGCCGAGCGCGAGACGGCGCGTGTTCCCGGACACCTTGTTTCGCTGCCTCAGGAACTTCACGAGGACGCCTTTGCACGCAAGATCGCCGAGCACGCCGGGATCGGCAGCTACATCGTTGCCGAGCGAGATGGCGTCGTCGTTGGCCACGCCGTACTGGATTTCGCCGGGCCGCAGGCCGCACTGGCTCATGTGCGCACCCTAACCATCGTGGTGCATTCCGGACGTACGGGGCAGGGTATCGGAACTGTGTTGATGAATGCCTTGTTCGATTGGGTGCGCGCAAATCCCGGTGTCGAACGCGTCGAGTTGCGCGTGCGCGAAACCAATGCAGCGGCCATCCATTTATACAAAAAGTGCGGATTCGCCGAGGAAGCCCGATTCCGGCGCCGCTTGAAACTTGCGGATGGGAAATACCTGGACGATATCGGCATGACGTTTTTCGCAGCGGAGTCAC
>JAFEFD010000552.1 GCA_018240765.1 Pseudomonadota bacterium
CCGATCAAGGCCGATCCGGAATGGCGCAAGTGCAAGTGTCCGCAATGCGGCGGGCCGGCCGAGCGCGAGACCGACACCTTCGACACGTTCATGGAATCGAGCTGGTACTACGCGCGCTACACCAGCCCCGGCGCGGCGGGCATGGTCGATGCGCGCGCGAACTACTGGCTGCCGGTGGACCAGTACATCGGTGGCATCGAACACGCGATCCTGCACCTGCTGTACTTCCGTTTCTACCACAAGCTTCTGCGCGACGAAGGGCTCGTGCATTCCGACGAACCGGCGACGAACCTGCTGTGCCAGGGCATGGTGATCGCCGAGACGTTTTACCGCGAAGACGGCAATGGCAACCGCGAATGGTTCAATCCCGCCGACGTGGACATCGAGCGCGACGAGCGCGCGCGTGTGGTCGGCGCAACGCTGCGTTTCGACGGCAAGCCGGTGTCGATCGGCGGCATCGAGAAGATGTCCAAGTCCAAGAACAACGGCGTCGATCCGCGCGCCATGGTGGACAAATACGGCGCCGACACCGTGCGCCTGTTTTCCATGTTTGCCGCGCCGCCGGAGAAATCGCTGGAATGGAACGAGGCCGGCGTCGAAGGCATGGCGCGCTTCCTGCGCCGCCTGTGGCGCGATACGCAGGCGCACATTGCGCAGCCGGATCATCCCGAGGTGGATGCTTCGAAATTGAACGCCGCGCAGAAAAACCTGCGCCGCCAGGTTCACGAAACCATTGCCAAGGTTGGCGATGACTATGGCCGCCGCCTGTCGTTCAACACGGCGATCGCGGCGGCGATGGAATTGCTCAACGCGATCGGCAAGTTCGATGACATGAGCGACCAGGGACGCGCCGTGCGCCACGAGGCTTTCGAGACTCTGGTGCTGGCGCTCAACCCGATCACGCCGCACATCTGCCATGCTTTGTGGCAGGCGCTGGGACATCGCGAAAACCTGATCGACGTGGCGTGGCCCAATGCCGACGCGTCCGCCTTGACCAGGGCTGCCGTCACGCTGGCGGTGCAGGTCAATGGCAAGTTGCGCGGTACCATCGAAGTTTCAGTCGACGCGCCGCGCGAGTCGATCGAGCAACTTGCCTTGGCGAATGCCGATGTGGCCAAGTTCGTTGGCGGCGCGATGCCGAAGAAAATCGTCGTTGTGCCGGGCAAAATCGTGAACATCGTCGTCTGAACGGAATCCAGGATATGAACATGCCGCGTCTCATCATTCTCGCCATCGTCGCGATGACACTCGCAGCCTGCGGTTTCCAGTTGCGCGGCGAGGCGCAGTTGTCGCCCGCGCTCAAGCGCGTGCACGTGGCCGCATCCGATCCGTTCAGTCCGCTGACGCGCGATGTCGAAGCGGCGCTCACGCGTTCTGGCGCGATAGTGGAAAGCGCGCCGGGCCAGGGCATCGCCGAAATCACGCTCGGCTCGGTGTCGCTCGCGCCCGTTGTGCGTTCGGTCGGCGCGAATGCCACGGTGAACGAGTTCTCGATGGTCTATCACGTCGAACTGAGCATCCAGGGCTCCGATGGGAAATCCTTGCTTGCGCCGCAAGTCATCGAACATTCGCGCGATTACACCTTTGACCAGACCCAGGCCATCGGCAGCAATGCCGAGCAGGACGAGGTCAAGAAGGGCATGCAGCGCGACATGGTGCGGGCGATCATGTTCAAGATCGCTTCCGTTGGTACGCAGCCGTGAAACTGCTGTGCTCGGCAGCCCTTCCATGGGCGTAACGCTTCAGCAACTTCACAAACACCTCGCCGGTTCGGAATTGAAACCGGTTTACCTGATCGCCGGCGAGGAACATCTGCTCGTGATCGAGGCCGCCGACGCGCTGCGCGCGCGCGCGCGCGAACTTGGCTACGCCGAACGCGAAATCCTCGACGTCGACCAATATTTCGATTGGGACGCGCTCGCTCGAGCCGGCGCTTCGATGTCGCTGTTCGCGTCGCGTCGGGTGATCGACTTGCGCCTGCCGACCGGAAAGACCGGCAAGGAGGGCAGCGCCGCGATCGTCGAGTTCTGCGCGAATCCGCCGCCGGACACGGTGTTGCTGATCACCGCGCTGCAATGGACGAAAAAGGACAACGAGGGCGCAGCCTGGGTCGGTGCCGTCGACAAGGCGGGTTTGTACGTGCCGGTGTGGCCGATGCGGCAGGACGAATTTTCCACCTGGCTCGCGCAACGCATGGCGAGCCGCGGTCTGAATCCGGATCGCGCGGCCATCGCGGCTCTGGCCGAGCGCGTCGAAGGCAATTCCCTCGCCGCCGCGCAGGAAATCGACAAGCTCGCGCTGCTGCACGGCCCGGCGCCGCTGGATGCGCAAACCCTGGAAGACCTCGTCGCCGACAGCGCGCGTTACGATGTGTTCAAGCTCGTGGACGCCGCGCTCGGCGGCGACGCCGCGCGCGCATTGCGCATCCTCGCCGGCCTGCGCGGCGAGGGCGACGTTATCCCGGCGTTGATGGGCATGATCCTGTACCAGTTGCAGATGCTCGCGCGCCTTGCCGCGGCGCCGAACCTCGCCAACGCCTTCCGCAGCGAGCGCATGTGGGACGCGCGCGAGAAGTTTTTTCGCAAAGTGCTTGGCCGCGCCGAAAAAACCCATTGGGAGGATTGTCTCGTGCAGGCCGCGCGCGTGGATCGCCTGAGCAAGGGACGTGGCTTCGGCGATGCGTGGATCGAATTGGAACGGCTACTGGTGATGATCGCGATTCCAGATGGAGGGTTGCGCGCGGCCGGCTAGGGTCATCCGCGGCGGTTGTGCATCCTCATTTGACCGAATTGACAGCAATGCGTACAGTCCGTACAGTCTGGGTATGAAAAACAGCCAGAAAACGATAAGCCGGGGGGCCGAGCAAGCACGGCAACACCTGCCCGCCATTCTCAGCGCCGCGGCGTCCGGTCACACTACCTTGATCACCCGGCATGGGCGCACGGTAGCGGCAGTGGTTCCAGCGAATGCCGTGCGACAGCGCGCGGTCGCATCGCTGCTCGCGCTTGCCGGCACCGGTCGCGGTTTGTGGGGACGCAGCAGCACGCGTGCCATCGGCAATTTGCGCGACGAATGGAACCGCTAAGCGCCGAGTTGCTCCGCGATGGCGCGTTGGTGCTGGTCGATACCGCGCCTATCATTTACACCCTCGAAAACCACCGCACACTGGCGGCGCGCTTCGAGCCACTGTTTCGACGGCATGAGACCGGCGCACTCGTGCTGGCAGTCACCACGGTGACCATTGCCGAAGTGTTGACCGGCCCACTCAAAAATGGCGAAGAGGCACTGGCACGGCGCTACCGCTCGGTGCTGGAGACGTGGCAAGTCGTGGATTTCACCGCCGATATCGCCGAAAGCGCCGCGCGTCTGCGCGGGCAATACGCGCTGAAGTTGCCCGATGCGATCCAGCTTGCGAGCGCGCTGACAATCAATGCCGATGCGTTGGTGACGCACGACCGCGATTTCAGCCGCGTGACCGGCATCCGGGTGCTGGTGTGAACGTATTCGCCGAACTCAAGCGCCGCAACGTCATCCGCGCTGCGGTGCTTTATATCGGCGCGGTGTGGGCGCTGGCGCAGGGACTTGCGCAACTATTGCCCCTCTTCGGCGATTACGAGTGGATCGCGCGCTGGTTCGTGCTTGCGGCGATCATCGGTTTTCCGTTCTGGATCGCATTTGCCTGGGTTTACGAGTGGACACTGCAGGGTCTGAAGCGCGAAAGCGAAATCGCGGCGGACGTCTCGATTACACGCTCGACCGGACGCATGATGGATCGAGCGATCATCGTGGTACTGGCAATCGCGGTAGTGCTGTTGCTGACCAATACGTTTGTTTGGCGCAAGGGTGCCGGATTCGGCGGCGACGGCGGCCATTCCGTTTCGGCGAAATCCATCGCGGTGCTGCCGTTCGTCAACATGAGCGGCGATGCGACGAACGATTACTTCAGCGACGGCATCACAGAGGAAATCCTCGATGCGCTGGCGCAATTGCCGCAGCTGAAAGTGGCGGCGCGCACATCGGCATTCGCGTTCAAGGGCAAGGCCGAGGATTTGCGCAAGGTCGGCGAGGTGCTGGATGTCGCGACGGTGCTGGAAGGCAGCGTGCAGAAATCCGGCGACGAGGTACGCATCACCGCGCAATTGATCGACACCCGCAGCGGCTATCATTTGTGGTCCGAAAAATACGACCGCAAGCTGACCAACATCTTTGCAGTCGAAGATGAAATCTCGAAAGCGATCGCCGACAAATTGCAGGTGCAACTGGCGGGCGCGGGCGGTCAAACGTTGGTCGCGCAAAAGGTCATTGATCCGCGCGCGCATGATTTTTATCTGCGTGGGCTGACCCAATACAGGGCGCGCGGGTCCGCGCTTCGCGATGCCGTGGTGAACTTCCAGAAGGCGACAGCCATTGAGCCAGACTACGCAGATGCCTGGGCGGGTCTGGCTGAAGCAGACGTACAAATGCCCAACTACGATCTGGGCGATGTCGCAACTTCGATGGCAAGTGGGGAAGTGGCTGCGCAACGGGCGCTTGCGATCGATCCTGAGAACGCAGCAGCCTATGTGGCGCTGGGTGTGGTAAGCCTGAATCGCTGGCAATGGGCGCGGGCGGATGCTGCTCTGCAACGCGCCATGCAATTGGCACCCGGCGATGCGGAGGCGATACATCAACACGCCTATCTACTGCTGGTGAGCGGAAACCCGGATGCGGCGCTGAAAGAAATAGACCGCGCCATCGAAAGCGATCCGCTCTCGCCGGTCATGAGCGCCGGGCGCGGCGAGGTTCTGTTCCACTTGCATCGGTACGATGCTGCCTGGGCCCAGACGCAGGCTTCGATCGCCAGAAATCCCGACTTCGCATTGGCTTATTTCTTTGCCATTCCGGTTGCCGGTGTAACGGGACACGCCGCGGAACTGCGTGCGTACGCGCGGCGTGAAGCCGAGCTTGGGGGCGAAAGTCCCGATGTCGCCGCGCAGATCGCGCTGGGCGTCGCCGACCCGACGCAACGTGCGCACGCATTGCGCGTTCTCGCCGGTCAGCCGG
>JAFEFD010000553.1 GCA_018240765.1 Pseudomonadota bacterium
TGCCCGCTGGCATTGTTGCAGTTGAGCGTGAACCCGCCCACCCCGAGAGAAACCGTCTGGCAGGTGCCGGTCAATTGCGCGTTTTCCGGAGCAGCGGAACTGGCCTTGTACTGCACGATCACGGTGCAGGATGCCGGTCCGGGGGGCGATGGTTGCAGAACCGTCGTGTTTGGCTGACAGGTGCCGCCGACGATGGCGAAATCGCCAGAGTTGGCGCCGGCGAGTGCCAACGCGGTGAGCTGCGCACCGTTGCTGCCGCCGTAGGCCAGGGTAATGGTTTGTGTTGGGCCGAACGTGCCTACCGCGGGCGACGTAAGATTGAAAGGAGTGCTAGTTCCGAGAATCGAGGCCGTGGCGAGACCGGCAAACGCCGGCGACGCAGACAGCATTCCGGCAACCGCTACCGCACGAGCAACCCACAACGAATAACGCATGGCGCAACTCCCCGAGGTCATGGCGCAGCGATCTTAGCACTTTCGCTGCACGTCGGAGCAAATGCGCGTCAGACCCGCTGTGCCAAGCCTTCCAGCGTTTGTCGGTAACGCGCAGCGATGCGATCTTCATCGCGATGATGACCATTGCGCACGACCCATTCACCACCCACCATGGCGTCGCGAACCAGGTTGACGTTGCCGGCAAACAGGAAAGTGTCGAGCACGTTGTCCAGATCACGCGCGGCGAGCAACGGAGCGACATCATCGAGTACGATCAGGTCGGCGCGCGCGCCGTCTTCAATCGCGCCAACGGCCACACCGGACGCCTGCGCGCCGCCGAACAGCGCATCGCCCCACAGATTTTCCCCGACGCTGGCGCTGGATTCCGACACCGCGATATTGCGATGGCGCGTGATCAGCCGCTGTCCATATTCCAGCCAACGCAATTCTTCCACCGGCGATACCGAAATGTTCGAATCCGAACCAATGCCGAGCACCCCGCCCGCTTCGCGATACGCCCGCAATGCAAACAGACCATCGCCCAGATTCGCCTCGGTGGTCGGACACAATCCCGCAACCGCACCGGATTCGGCCACGCGCCGGGTCTCGTCTTGCGTCATGTGGGTGGCGTGCACCAGACACCAGCGCGCATCGACCGGCGCGTTGTCCAGCAGCCATTCCACCGGCCGCGCGCCGCGCACGTTCAGGCAATCCTGTACTTCGCCGATCTGCTCGGCGATGTGGATGTGCAACGGGCCATCGGCCAGCGGCGATTGCAACACGTCGCGCATCGCCTCCGGCGGCACCGCGCGCAGGGAATGCAGCGCGATGCCGAGGTGCAATGTGGAATTTTCCATTTTGCGCAGTTTTTCGACCAGACGCAGATAGCCATCGATATCGAGACCGAAGCGGCGCTGGCGTTCGGACAATGGCCGGCCGTCGAAACCGCCGGTCATGTACAGCACCGGCAGCAAGGTCAATCCGATGCCGGCTTCGCGTGCGGCCTCGATGATTGCGAGCGACATTGCCGCTGGATCGGCATACGGCTTGCCATCGGGCTGGTGGTGCAAATAGTGGAATTCGCAAACCTGCGTATAGCCGGCCTTGAGCATCTCCACGTACAACTGCGCCGCGATGGCCTTGAGTTCCTCCGGCCCGACGCGGCCGGCAAACGCGTACATGGTTTCGCGCCAGGACCAGAAATTGTCTTCGCTGCCCGATTGCCTCTCGGCCATGCCCGCCATCGCACGCTGGAACGCATGCGAATGCAGGTTCGGCATGCCGGGCAGAACGAAGCGGCCAAGGCGTTGCCCTTCCGCCGCAGTCGCGTCTTCCGTCATGACTCGAAACATTCCGCCCGCATCGACATCAATGCGAATGTTTTCATTCCAGCCCTGCGGCAGCCAGGCGTATTCAGCCAAACAATCGGTCATCGCAAGATGTTCCGTGGTTTCACCCAGTATGCCACGCCCCGCCCTTCCAGCACCCGGCACGAACGTGGACAATACGGCGATGAATCCGATCTGGGATGGACTGCTGCTCGATTGCCGCCTCGCCACGATGGCGGACACCGACACGGCGTATGGCGCCGTCGAAAAGGCTGCGCTCGGCTGGAAGGATGGCAAGATCGCTTTCGCCGGCCCGCAATCGGCGCTACCCGGCAAGCCCGCGGAACTCGCTGCGCGGGTCGAATCCGCGGGCAACGCCTGGATCACGCCGGGCCTGATCGACTGCCATACGCATCTGGTTTTCGCCGGCAACCGTGCCGAGGAATTCGAGTTGCGGCTGAACGGTGCGAGTTACCAGGAGATCGCGCGGCGTGGCGGCGGTATCGTCTCGACCGTGGCGAAGACGCGCGCGGCGAGCGAGGCCGAACTGCTCGCACAATCGCTTCCGCGCGCGCACGCACTCGCGCGCGACGGCGTAACCACGCTGGAGATCAAGTCCGGCTATGGATTGAACCTCGAAACCGAAGCGAAGATGCTGCGTGTCGCGCATCGCATCGGCAAGGAACTGGGCGTCACGGTGCGCACCACGTTCCTCGGCGCCCACGCCGTACCGCCGGAATTCGCCGGCCGCCAGGCCGATTACGTGGACGAGGTCTGCGTGCGCATGCTGCCTGCGATCGCGCACGAGGGGCTGGCTGACGCGGTCGACGCGTTCTGCGAAGGCATCGCGTTCACGCCTTCGGAAGTGCGCCGAGTGTTCGAGGAAGCGCGCGCACTCGGCCTGCGTGTGAAGCTGCATGCGGATCAGCTATCGGATTTGAATGGCGCGGCGCTCGCTGCGGAATTCGGCGCGCTGTCCGCCGATCATCTGGAGTACACCAACGAGTCCGGCGTGCGCGCAATGGCCGCGTCCGGAACCGTCGCCGTGATGCTGCCCGCCGCGTTTTACGCCTTGCGCGAAACCCGGCCACCACCGATGCCCGCATTCCGCGAACACGGCGTGCCGATGGCAGTCGCCAGCGACGTCAATCCCGGCACATCACCCATCCTTTCGTTGCGCCACGCCATGAACATGGCCTGCACCCTGTTCCGCATGACACCTGAAGAAGCGCTGCGTGGCACGACCGTCAACGCCGCGCGCGCACTGGGATTGTCAGACCGCGGCATATTGCAAGTCGGCAAGCGCTCTGACTTCGTGGTCTGGAATGTTGATCATCCCGCCGGATTGAGTTACTGGATCGGCGGTGATTTCGCACGACGCGTGGTTGCTGGCGGGCACTCGGTCTGAAAACAAAAAACCCCGCATTGGCGGGGCTTTTTTTCATGGAATATCAGCGTATTACGCGGACTTCTTCGGCGCCGCCTTCTTCGCGGCAGGAGCGGCCTTCTTTACGGCAGCCTTGGCCGGAGCGGCCTTCTTCACCGTGCCGCCGGCCTTGGTCGCCGCCTTGCGCGGACGCGCGTTGCCGTAGCTGCGGATCGCGATCTTGCCCTTGCGTGTCTTGCGGTCGCCTCTGCCCATCGTGGGTACTCCGAATAGTTTTGATGAATTGCGGGCGCGTAGCTTATCACGCCTCACTGCCGGTGTCGGCGGCATTCCTCGCCGGCGCAATGCTCGCCTTGCTCAATCTGGATCGTCGCGTGCGCGATGCCGAAACGCTCGCGCAGTACCTGCTCGATCGCGACCAGCGCCACGGTGGATTCGGCATCGCGCGCCACGCGCGCGTGCAGGGTCGCGATGCGCTGGCCGCCGGCAATCTGCCAGATGTGCACGTGATGCACGCCGGCGATGCCGGTTTCGCGTTCGATCGTCCCGGCCACGTCGGCGGCGTGCACGTCCTCGGGCGTGCCTTCGAGCAGGATGTGGGCGCTGCGGCGCAACAGGTTCCAGGCATTGCCGAGAATCAGCAGTGCCACGAAAATCGAAAGCGCAGGATCGGCTGCGAGCCAACCCAAATACCGGATCAGCAGTGCCGCAGCCACGGCCGCGAGCGAGCCGAGCATGTCGCCAAGCACATGCAGGCGCGCACTGGCCGTGTTCACGTCGTCATGATCGTGCCCGCCGATCACGCGCAGGACGAGCGCATTGACGAGCAATCCCGCGATGGCAACGATCAGCATCAGACCCGATCGAATCGGGATCGGAGCCGAAAAACGCGCGACAGCCTCGTACACGATCCACGCCGTCAGCGCGAACTGGGCCAATGCATTGGTGTAGCCGGCCAGTACTTCCATCCGCGCGTAGCCGAAACTGCGCCGCGCATCGGCCGGGCGCAATGCCATGCGCGCGCTACCCCAGGCCAGCAACAAGGCGGCCGCATCGACGAGCATGTGGCCGGCGTCGGCAAGCAGGGCGAGCGATCCGGACAGCCAGCCGCCCACCGCTTCGGCGATCAGCGTGGCGCAAGTGAGCGCGAACGCGATCAACAGGCGCGACGATGCGCTGCCGGATTCGTGCCGGTGATGATCGGAATGCGAATGGCCGTGGTGGGAATGCGCGTGCGCCATGCGCGCCGCCGAAGTCGAGGTGCGCGAATCCTAGACGTTCAAGCGGGCGTTACACAATCGCAAACCTGCGGTTCGCGCGCGAGGCGCAGGTTCACGACGTGCGCCAGCGCGACGCAGGTGCCACCGGCAACCACAAACAGCGAATGCCACAAGGTCGCATGGCCAAGATCAAAGGCAAAGCCGCCAATCCACAGCATCAACAGTCCGGGCACGAGCAACGCGAACACGCGCGCGGCGCGATGGCGGCGGTAGCCGTACACGGCCATGGTGACGGCCAGCGCGCTGGCGCAGGCGATAAAGGCGCGCTCAAAACCGTGATTGGCAAGAAACCCGAGGCCCAGTGCCGGCAACAGCGCCAGCACGAACGGCAAGGCGGCGCAATGCAGGGCACACAGCAAGGAAGCTGCCGCGCCGAGGCGGTCGGCCGCGCCTGTGAGTGCAGCCACAGGCTGGATCGGGCTATGGGTGTGGGTCGGCATGGATACAATATAACATAACGCACAAGTTCGGGCGAGCGGCCCGCACGACCCATCGGCGCTTCAATGTGTTGCGCAACGCTTGCAGATGCCGTGGACTTCAAGCGTCTGCGCGCGTGCGCGAAAACCGAGCGCCATGGCCTGATCGGACAGCAGGCCGGACACACGTTCGTCGCAGATTTCCGTGGCCGATTCGCACTCGTCGCAGATCAGGAACGGAACCTGATGCACGACGCTGGGGTGATGGCAGCTCACATAGGCGTTGATCGACTGCAATTTGTGGATGAAGCCGTTGTCGATCAGAAAGTCCAGCGCGCGATACACCGTTGGTGGCGCAGCGTTGCTGCGCGCGTCCTTCAACTGGTCGAGCAGGTCGTAGGCCTTGACCGGCTTTTCCGACGCCGCGATCAATCCCAGCACCTGCATGCGGATTTCGGTCAGGCGCAGGCCGCGCTGGGCGCAGGCCACGGACACCTCGCGCACGAATCCCTTCGCGTTGTGGATGTGGTGGTGCGTGGCGTGGGCGGGTTTGGCGGACATCTGCGATAAATCGTGGCGGTGAGTCGCCACTTCAAGATCGTACCGCGATGATCTTAGCACCGACCACCCTCACCCCCGCCCTCTCACGGCAGCGGGAGAGGGGGAAAGAGTGGCCCCGCAGTGCCGGCAGTGCTTGTCGCCTGCATCCACTGGTTTGCCGCAAGCGATGCATTTCGCCAGTGGCTTGCGCGCCGGCAACAGCAGGGAAATCGCCCAGCCGATCGGCCCGAGCGCGGCGCCGAGCAGCGCGTCACGCGCGACGGCGTTCTTGTACTTGCCGATCAGCGCCCCTACCGCGGCGCAGACGACCGTGAAGACAATCGCCCATATCCACAGGGTCGGATCGGTCAGCGTGGCAGTGCATTGTTCGAGCAGGCGCTGAGCCGCGTCCGGATCGGCCGGATCCAGGTTCGTCAGCGCGGCGAAGTCACAGGTCACCCTCAGGCTCCGGTTTTCGCCAAAGCATCCTCGATGCGCTTGAGCGCGCGTTCGCGCCCGGCCAGATACACGGTGTGGTCGATGGACGGCGACACCTGCGTGCCGGTCATCGCCACGCGCAGCGGCTGCGCGACCTTGCCCATGCCTTCGCCGATCGCCGCGGCGGCGGCTTCGATCGCCTTGTGCACGGACTCGACGTTCCAATTCGGCACGATCGCAAGTTGCTCGTGCGCAGCAGTCAGCGCCGCGCCCGCCTTCGGCGTCTTCAAGTGCTTGGCCACGGCGGCATCGTCCCACTGCGTGATCGGCCCGTACCAGATGCTGGCCTTGTCGGCCATTTCCTTGAGCGTCCTGGCGCGGTCGCGCAAGGCGACGACCACGTCGGTGGCGGCCGGGCCAACCGCCGGATCGAAGCCCTGTTGGCGCAACTGCCATTCCAGTTCCGGCGCAAGCGCAGCGGGGTCCATGGTCTTGATGTAATGTTGGTTGAGCCAGGAAAGTTTCTCCACGTCGAAGCGCGATGCCGCCTTGTTGACGTCGGCGACGTCGAACAGGTCGATCATCTGCTTGATCGAGAAAATCTCCTGATCGCCGTGCGACCAGCCCAGCCGCACCAGGTAATTGAGCACCGCATGCGGCAGGAAGCCATCGTCGCGGTACTGCATGACGCTCACGGCGCCGTGGCGCTTTGACAGTTTCTGTCCGTCCGGCCCCAGGATCATCGGCAGGTGCGCGAATTCGGGAATGTCGGCTTCCAACGCGTGGTAGATGTTGATCTGTCGCGGCGTGTTGTTGACGTGGTCGTCGCCGCGGATGACTTCGCTCACGCGCATGTCGATGTCGTCGACGACGACGGCGAAGTTGTAGGTCGGGAAACCATCGGAACGCACCATGACGAGGTCGTCGAGTTCCTCGTTGCTCCACTCGATGCGGCCCTTGACCTTGTCGTTGAACACGACCGAACCCGATGCCGGATTGCGAAAGCGGATAACGCGGTTCGGATCGCCGCGCAGTGGCGCATTCTGCTCGCGATAGACGCCGGCATAGCGTGGCTTGAGGTTCTGCTCCATCTGGCGCGCGCGCATCGCGTCGAGTTCGTCTTTCGACTCGTAGGCGTAGTAGGCCTTGCCCGCGCGCACGAGTTCCTCGGCGACCTGGCGGTAGCGGTCCATGCGCAGGGTCTGGTAGAACGGGCCCTCGTCGTAGTCGAGTCCGAGCCAGTTCATGCCATCGAGAATGGCCTTGACGGCCTCGTCGGTGGAACGCTCGCGGTCGGTGTCCTCGACGCGCAGGATGAACTGGCCGCCGCGATGGCGCGCTTCCAGCCAGCAGTACAGCGCAGTGCGCGCGCCGCCGATGTGCAGGAAGCCGGTCGGACTGGGAGCGAAGCGGGTGCGAACGGTCATTGTAAAAATCGTGCGTAAACGGCCTGCAAGGTTAGCAGATGCGCGATAATTCCGGATCAATTCCAGGTTGTCATCCCATGAAACGAATCGCACTCCTGCTCGCCTGCGCGCTTGCCCTCGCCGCCTGTACATCGCTCGCAACGCGCCCAACCGATGGCACCCGCGCGCAAATCGGCGTGCTCGAAACCACCGACCTGCATTCCAACGTGATGAGCTACGACTATTACAAGCTCGCGGACGACGACAGCCTGGGCCTGGAACGCGCGGCCACACTGATCCGGCAGGCACGCAAGGAATTTGCCAACACGCTGCTGTTTGACGCCGGCGACACCATCCAGGGCACGGCGCTGGCGGATTACCAGGCGCTGGTGAAAAGGCCATCCTGCGACCAGGAACTCGCGATCTACAAGGCGATGGACACGCTGCACTACGACGCCGGCACGATTGGCAACCACGAATTCAATTACGGCCTGCCCTTCCTCAGCCAGGTCACCGGCACACCGTTCGACGCGACCGGCATTCCGGTTGAGCATTGCAAGGGCCCGGATTATCCGCTCGTGCTGGCGAACGTGTTCAGTGCGAAAACCGGCCGGCCGCTGTATACGCCGTGGAAGATCCTCGACCGCAAGATCCAGACGCGCACGCCGGATGGATCAATGCGCGAAGCGACGATCCGCATCGGCGTGATCGGTTTCGCGCCGCCGCCGATCCTGGAGTGGGACAAGCGCAATCTCGAGGGCAAGGTCACGGTGATGGGAGTGGTCGATGCGGCCAAAAAGTATGTGCCGCAAGTGCGCGCTGCGGGCGCCGATATCGTCATCGCCATAGTGCATGGCGGCATCAATACCGCGCCCTACACGACGGGCATGGAAAACGCCGACTGGTATCTGGCGCAGGTGCCGGGCATCGACGCGATGCTCACCGGGCACTCGCACCAGGTATTCCCAGATCCGCACAACCAGAAATCGCCCTACGCGCATATGCGCGATGTCGACAACCAGCGCGGCTTCGTCAATGGCGTACCCACCGTCATGGGCGATTTCTTCGGCAAGGCCATTGGCGTGATCGACCTGAACCTGCGCTACGCCGACGGACATTGGCAGGTCGACAGGGACGCCACGCATTCGGAAGTGCGGCTAGTCGAGCCACCCGGCGCGAAACCTGTGGCGCCAGACATGCAGATCGCGCAGATCGTCGCACCGGAACACGCCGCCACGATCGCCTACGTGCAGACGCCGATCGGCAACAGCGAAGTTCCGATGACGACGTATTTCGCCGCCGCGGGCGACACCTCGGCGCTGACGCTGGTGAACGCGGCGCAGCGTGAATATGTGGAAAGGTATATAAAGTCCAATTTGCCGCAATTCGCGGACGTGCCGGTGCTGTCTGCCGCCGCGCCTTTCAAGGCCGGCTTCGGCGGGCCGAACGATTACACCGACGTGCCCGCGGGCCCGCTCGCAATCAACAATGCCGCCGACCTGTACCTGTACCCGAACACGCTCACGGCGGTGAAAATCGATGGCGCGGGCGTCAAGGCCTGGCTGGAAAAATCCGCGAACTGGTTCAACCGTATTGATCCGGCGAAGAAAGAACCGCAGGAACTCATCAATCGGCATTTTCCGACCTACAACTTCGATGTCATCCAAAGCGGCGTCACCTACGTCATCGACGTGACGAAGGCGACGGGTGAGCGCATCGAAGATCTGCGCTACAGGGGCGAACCGATCAACCCGGATCAACCCTTCATTGTCGTCACCAACAACTACCGCGCCAGCGGCGGCGGTGGGTTCCCGGGCTTGAATGGCGGCAACATCGTGCTGTCCGCGCCGGATGCCAACCGCGACGTATTGATCGACTACGTGCGCGCCGCGCGCAAAATCACGCGCCCGATGTTCGCCGACATGCGCAACTGGCGCTTCGCGAAAGTCAAAACCGCAGGTCCCGTGATCTTCACTTCTGCCGCCGGCAAGCTCGACATCGCCCGCGGCGACGGCATCGACGATGTCGCGCTGGTCAAGGACAACGGCGACGGCACGGCGGTGTATGCCGTCGACCTAAGTCGATAGAGGCAAGGTTATTTCACATGCACCGTGATCCGCTGCGACACCAGCGGCGGATTGAACTGCACGTGCCGGTAATCGGCGAAATCCAGTTGCAGGGTGTGGTCGCCGGGCAGCAGGTGGATCGTGTCCCCGGTCTGGCCCTTGCCGTAATGCTTGTGGTTCGCGTCGGCGGGAATCGGTGCATCAAGCGGCGGCAGTTCCTTGACGTCGATGAGCAGATGATGATGGCCTGTGCCGGACGCGGTGTCGGTAGCCGGTGCGACCTTGATGCCCTTGACGCCAAACACGACGTGTACGTCCTGACCAACGCTGGCGCCATTTTTCGGTGAAACGATGAAGACCCTGGCGTCCTTCGGCGCGGCCGGGTTTGCCATCGCCGCCGGCTTGGCCGCATCCTGTGCCACGGCTGACGCACAAATCAGGGCAATGGCTGCAACAAGGACGATGCGCATGGCGTTTCTCCAGCGGTTGCGGAATGCCGATCATACGCCGATACAATTGAAGCGGCTTGCGAACGCCGTCGCCGCCCACACCTGAATCCGATGCCAAACTCCTCCGCTTCGATTCCTTCGACCCTGCGCCGGCTCGCGCCCTACCTGCGCGAGCACGGCTGGCGCATCGCGATTTCGCTGGCGCTGCTGATTGTGGCCAAGATCGCCACCATCGGCGTGCCGCTGTCGCTCAAGGCCATCGTCGATCATCTGGATCCGCGCATCGCGATGCTGAGCGTGCCGATCGCGCTGATCGCCGGTTATGGACTGCTGCGCCTCGTCGGCACCTTGTTCGGGCAATTGCGCGATACGATCTTCGAACGTGTCGCGCAACGCGCGATGCGCTCCTCGGGCGTCGAAGCGTTCCGTCACTTGCACGCGTTGTCACTGCGCTTTCACCTGGAACGCCACACCGGCGGCGTCGGTCGCGACATCTCGCGCGGCACGCGCGGCGTCTACAACCTGCTCGGCTGGGTGGTATTCAACATCCTGCCGACGCTGGTCGAGATCGGCCTGGTCACCGCGCTGTTGTTGCGCGAGCTGGACTGGCGCTACGCCGTCGTGACCCTCGCCACCATGGTGATCTACATCGCTGCGACCATCTGGATCAGCGAATGGCGCACCGCCGGCGTGCGCGCGATGAACGAGGTGGAAAGCCTGTCCAATGCGCGCGCGGTCGACAGCCTGCTCAACTACGAAACGGTGAAGTATTTCGGCAACGAGGATTTCGAGGCGCGCCGCTACGATGCCGAACTGCGCCGTTACGAAGACGCCGCGGTGAAAACCGAAAGCTCGCTCGCCGTGCTGAACAGTGCACAGGCGCTGGTGATCGCCGCCGGCCTGACCGCGTTGATGGCGATGGCTGCCGCGGGTGTGGTATCGCACAAGCTCTCGGTCGGCGATCTCGTGCTGGTCAATACCCTGCTGCTGCAATTGTCCATCCCGCTCAACATGCTCGGCTTCACCTACCGCCAGATCAAACAAGGTGCGATCGACATGGAGCGCATGTTTGCCCTGCTCGACGAACACGCCGAAGTCCGCGACGCGCCGGACGCGCGGCCGTTGCGCGTCGCCGGTGCGCAAGTGTGTTTCGAGAGTGTCTCGTTCGCCTACGATCCGCAACGACAGATCCTGCACGACGTGGATTTCACGATTCCATCGGGCAAGACGCTGGCCGTGGTCGGCACCACCGGCGCCGGCAAGTCGACGCTGTCGCGACTGCTGTTCCGTTTCTACGATGCATCCGCAGGGCGCATCACGATCGATGGCCAGGACATCCGCACCGTCACCCAGCAGTCGCTGCGCGCCGCGATCGGCATCGTGCCGCAGGATACCGTGTTGTTCAACGACACGATCTACTACAACATCGCCTACGGCCGCACCGACGCGACGCGCGAGGAAATCGAGGCCGCCGCGAGGGCCGCGCACATCCACGATTTCGTGATGTCGCTGCCGCAACGATACGACACTCAAGTTGGCGAGCGCGGCTTGAAATTGTCCGGCGGCGAAAAACAGCGCGTGGCGATCGCGCGCACGGTGCTGAAGAATCCCGCCATTCTGGTATTCGATGAAGCGACCAGCGCACTCGACACACGCACCGAAAAGATCATCCAGGGCGAACTGGCCGAGATCGCCCGCGCGCGCACGACCCTGATCATCGCGCATCGGCTGTCGACCATCGTCGACGCGGACGAGATCATCGTGCTCGATCACGGCCGCATCGCCGAACGCGGCACACATGCCGAACTGCTCGCGCAGGGTGGCCGCTATGCCGCGCTGTGGGCATTGCAGCAGCAGGCCCGGCACGAGCCGGGGGCACGCGGCGATGCCGAAAAGGCGCTGGAAACGGCGTTCTGACACGCACGAGCGTTGCGATTTGAAGTAAACTCGACGTTGCGGTAATCAGGACAAAATCCGTGGCGAACGAGAAATACCTTGCCGTCATCGGCCTGAGCGACGAAGACACCGCTCACCTGCGCCTGCTGTTGCGCAAGGTCGTTGCCGGGCTTGAACAAAACTGGCGTTGGGGTACCGAGGAAAACGCCGATCTCGTGATCGTCAATCCGGCCGAACTTGCCGGGCAGATTGCGCGCAATCGCGCCTTCAGCGGCGGCCGCCGCTGCGCCGTATTCGACAACACCGAAGCGTTGCGCGATGGCGAATTGCGCCTGTCCCGGCCGATCAAGGCGGACGCACTGGCGGCGGCTCTCAACGGAATCGGCGCACCGGGCATTGGCATGGGCCAGTCGGTATTGCGTTCGAATGCGGATTTCTTCAGCGACGACAGCCTGGATCCGGAATTCCAGATCGAGGACGATGACGCGGCAACCGCGCGCGCCCAGCGCCGCGAGGATGCGCCCGCGCTGGGCCTGGACGAATTGTTCAAACCCGACAGCGAGGCCAGAAAGCCGCAGTTCGCGGTGCCACTGCGCATCGATGCGGAAACGCGCCTGGAGCGCGGTAGTCGCACGGTTTCGGCGCGCGGTGATCGCCGCATCGCCGATTCGGTGCGTGGGATTCGCGGGCCGGACGGCAAGCTCGAAGGCATCAATATCGCAGCCGCGGAGTCCGACGTCAGCGCCACGGCATCGGGCAAGCACGCACTGCGTGAATACCTGCACAAGTCGCTGTTGGGCGGTCCGGCACGGGCAAGTCTCGACGCTGCGCCGGAACTGGTGCTCGATCCCAAGGAACGCGCTTTCCACGCCACCGGCGCATTGATTGCGCTTGCGCCGTATTGCCGGATCGAGCTTGCGCATTCGATGTGGCGGCCAGTCACGTCCCAGGACCTGGCGCGCCTGCGCGCGCAACAGCCGGCGCGACCCTACGCGCACCTGCAATGGCTCGATGCGCTTGTGCATGCCGACGGCCACCTCGCAGGCAGCCTTGATCCCGGTGGTCGCTACCGGCTCAAGGGCGCCCCGCTCAGCGCGACCGGCGCGCCGCATCACGATGCGATCGTCAACCGGCTCACCACGCCTGCCAAACTGAACGAGATCGCGTCAGACTGCCGCGTGCCAATGGAAGCCGTCTTTGGCCTGGTCAGCGCCTATGCCGCGATCGGCCTGATCGACGTCGAAGCACGCCTGTCCCGAAGCGTACCGCCGCCCAAATCCGGGTTGTTCTCGCGCCTGCGCAATCCGTTCGGCAAGAACTGACGCCGCGCCAGGCGCTTGACCCATGGCCGGAATCGGCGACAATTCGCGATTCGCGGCGCCGATCACGCCAGGCCGCGGCAATCGAACCAGGGGAAGAAAATGGCAAGACGCCTGACCATACAAGGCGCGAGCGATGCCGACGCCGCGCACCTGCGCAACATTCTCGGCCAGGCCGCGCCGAAGTTGTCCACGCCATGGCGAATTGAATCCGGCGACGACGCCGAATTGCTGGTCCTGGATGTCGACACCGTCTACGGCCACATGGATTGGCTGCGCGCGCACAACTCACGCCTGGTCGCGGTGCTCACCGCGCATTCCCAGGGCGATGAGTACGAATTGGTATTGCACAAGCCGCTGACCGTGGACAACCTGGTGCAGGTCCTGGATCGCGCCGCCGCGCTGACCGGAGAGGGCCCGGAAGAGACCCCAGCAGCACCTGCGGCAAAAGCAGCACCGGTGCCGAAAAAGGTCGCGGCCAAGCCCGCACCCGTCGCACCGCCCCCACTGCCAGAACCGCCGCCCGTTCCCGAATCGCCGAAGGAACGCCACCTGCACGATTGGCTGGGCAATCATGCGGTCGCCGTCGCCGTGCGCATTCAAACCGCGGGAGCCCCGGATCTGGTCATCGACCCGGGTCACGGCACCTACTATGCCGAAGGAAATCTGCGCGCGCTCGCGCCACATTGCACGCGCGTTGTCATGCACGAGGAATTGCACGAAGTCAGTCCGGTCGACCTTGCGCGCCTGCAGGCTTCGGGCAAGGGCCAGCCGTTCGCACGCCTCACCTGGTTGAGCCATGTACTCGGCTCGAATGGTCATCCGGCGCATGGCGTGGACGTGAATGCGAAATTCAAGATGTCACGCTGGCCGCAGATCGAGCGCGAATTTCCCAAGCATTTCCGCATTGCCACGGTGATGATGAAGCAGCCGGCGACGCTCAGCGAGATCGCCGAACAAAGCGGCGCCTCGCTCGGTGACGTCATCGACTTCGTCAACGGCTACCGCGCGATCGGATTCGTCGAAGCCGATGCGCCAGCCACGGAAGCGGCACCGTCCCGCGATACCGGTCGCGGCGCGATCCTGTCGCGCTTCAAGAATCCGTTCGGCGGCGGAACTTGAGCGACACGGGGCCGCGCATGGCGAACCGTTTACCGGCGTTATTCATCGGCCACGGCTCGCCGATGAACGCGTTGGAAGACAACGCCTTCACCCGCGGCTGGCAGGACGCGGCGCGGCGGATTCCGAAACCGCGCGCGATCGTGTGTGTCTCCGCGCATTGGGAAACACGCGGCGTCGGCGTCACCGCGACGCCGGCACCGGAGACCATCCACGATTTCTACGGATTTCCGCAGGCGCTGTTCAACGTGCGCTATCCCGCGCCCGGCGACCCGGCGCTGGCTGCACAAATCGCGCAAATGGTAAAAAGCGCCAAAGTACACCCCGATACGGAATGGGGCCTGGATCATGGCGCGTGGAGCGTGCTGCGCATCATGTATCCGCAGGCCGACATTCCGGTGTTGCAGCTGAGTCTGGACAGCGCGCAGCCCGGCGCATTTCACTACAGGCTGGGCCAGGAACTCGCGCCGCTGCGCGATGACGGCGTGCTGATCCTGGGCAGCGGCAACATCGTGCACAACCTGCGCCTGTTCGATTTCCACGCGACGCAGCCGGCGGACTGGGCCGCGCGTGCCGACGGGATTATTCGCGAACGCATCGCATCGCGTGACCACGACAGCCTGCTCGACTGGAACGCCCTCGGCACGGAAGTCGCGCGCGGCATTCCCACGCCCGAGCACTACCTGCCGCTGCTCTACACCCTCGCGCTGCGCGGCGACGGCGAACCGGTGCGCATCTTCAACACCACCGTCATCAGCGCGATCTCGATGACCTGCGTGCAGGTCGGCTGAGTCCTCACAGCTTCACGTTGCGCAAGCGCAGCGCGTTCGTCACCACCGACACCGACGACAGGCTCATCGCCAGCGCCGCGAACATCGGCGACAGCACGATGCCGAACCACGGATACAGCACGCCGGCGGCGATCGGTACGCCGATCGCGTTGTAGACGAAGGCGAAGAACAGGTTCTGGTGGATGTTGCGCACCGTCGCCTGCGACAGCGCGCGCGCGCGCACGATCGCGGTCAATTCGCCCTTCACCAGCGTCACGTGCGCGCTTTCCATGGCCACGTCGGTGCCGGTGCCCATGGCGATGCCGATATCGGCGGCGGCCAGCGCCGGCGCATCGTTGATGCCGTCGCCCGCCATCGCCACCTTGCGGCCTTCGCGCTTGAGTTGATCGACCGCGGCGGCCTTGTCGGCCGGCGAAACGTCGGCGCGCACTTCGTCGATCAGCAAGGCATGCGCCACCGTCCATGCCGTCGTTGCGTTGTCGCCGGTAAGCATGACGATGCGCAGTCCCGCTTCGCGCAGTCGCCGGATCGCGTCGCGCGAGGTTGGCTTGATGCGGTCGGCCACGGCAATCAGCGCGGTCAATGCGCCGTCAACGCCAAGGAACATGACGGTGGCGCCCTGCCCGCGCAACACATCGGCGCGCGCATGTACGGCGTCGTCCATCTTCGCTCCGGCGTCGTCCATCAATTTCGTGTTGCCCAGGGCAACGTCATGGCCTTCAACGCGACCGCGTACGCCGCGCCCGGTCAGCGAAGAAAACTCCGCGACCTTCGGGATCGCGATGCGGCGTTCGCGCGCGCCCGCGACAACCGCGCGCGCCAGCGGATGCTCGCTTGGCAATTCCAGCGCTGACGCCAACGCCAGCGCGCGCGACTCGTCGAAACCGCCGAACGTGTACACGCCCATCAAAGTCGGCTTGCCTTCGGTCAGCGTGCCGGTCTTGTCCACAACAAGCGTATCGATCTCTCGCAGCGACTCGATCGCTGCAGCATCGCGGAACAGCACGCCGGCGCGCGCGCCGCGACCGGTCGCGACCATGATCGAAATCGGAGTCGCCAGTCCCAGTGCGCACGGACAAGCGATGATGAGTACCGATACCGAGGCAATAAGCGCATGCGCCAGTTTCGGATCCGGCCCGAACACCGCCCAGACGACGAACGCGAGTACGGCGATGGCGACCACCGCTGGAACGAACCACGCCGCGGCACGATCAGCCACGCGTTGCAGCGGTGCCTTGCTGCGCTGCGCCTGTGCGACCAGGGCGACGATCTGCGCAAGCAGGGTTTCCGCGCCTACTTTTTCAGCGCGGATCACCAACGCACCATCCTGATTGATCGTACCGCCGGTCAAGGTGTCACCAGCGCCCTTTTCCACCGGCATCGGCTCGCCGGTTAGCATCGATTCGTCGACATGGCTTGCGCCTTCGAGCACCACGGCGTCGGTCGGCACTTTCTCGCCCGGGCGCACGCGCAACGTGTCGCCGACATGCACGTCGTCCAGCGGCACGTCGTGCTCGTTGCCATCGGCCTTGATGCGGCGCGCGGTCTTTGGTGCAAGTCCGAGCAACGCCTTGAGCGCCGCGCCGGTGCGCCGGCGCGCGCGCAGTTCGAGGAAATCGCCGAGCAGGACAAGGGTGACGATCACCGCGGCGGATTCGAAATACACCGCGACATTGCCGTGCGCGTCACGAAACGCATCCGGAAATGCGTCGGGAATGAGAAAGGCGACGAGGCTGTACAACCACGCCACGCCGGTGCCGAGCGCGATCAGCGTGTACATGTTCGGCGACCAGGGCTTGAGCGAGCGCCAGCCGCGCACGAAGAACGCGGTACCACCCCAAAGCACGACGACAGTTCCGAGAA
>JAFEFD010000554.1 GCA_018240765.1 Pseudomonadota bacterium
ACGACGACCAGGAAGATTATCGTACCCATAACACTTGCGCTCCGATTTGGCGTTACCATGACGCCCCGTGCGAAAAGCATAGCACGGCCGAATCCGCCGCCGTGCGGACGTTCCGGAAGAGGGATCCATCGAATGTTTCACCTGCGTACGCCGGCAACACTGGCGTTGCTCATGCTCGTCGCGCATGCGACGACAGCCAATGCGCGCGATGTGCGCGAGAAGTGGGTTCATCGCAGCGCCGACCAGGGCGTGCACGTTTCCACGAACCCGCAAGCCATCGCCAAACAGTTCGGCGAGTGGATGGATCAGGTCGATGCCTCGGGACAGATTTCCGGCATGGCTGTCGCGATCGTCAAGGACGACAAGGTTCTCCTGCAACGCGGCATCGGTTACGCGAACGCGAGCACCGGCGCGCGCATCACGGTGGACTCGCCGTTTCGCCTGGCTTCCCTGTCCAAGGCATTCGCGAGCGCGCTGGCCGCCATGCTCGTCGACGAGGGCATGCTCGACTGGAACACCCGCGTAGCCGGCGTGTTGCCCACCTTCGAGCTGAAGAACATCGAGGCCAGCGACAAACTTACCGTGCGCGACATCTTGAGCCAGCGCGTCGGTCTGCCGCACAACACCTACGACCGTCTGCTCGAACAGGAAGAACCATACGAAGAACTGGTCGACAAGCTGCGCGACGTGCCCATGACTTGTGATGTCGGCGACTGCTACGGCTACCAGAACATCACGTTCGCACTGATCGGCGACATCGCCTACGCGGTCAGTGGCGACTTTTTCTATCACATGGTCGAAAAGCGCATTTTCCATCCACTGGGAATGACCGATGCCACCTACGGCCGCGCGGCACTGGAAGCAAGCCGCGACTGGGCCCAACCGCACGCGCGCCACGGTCACGGTTGGGCGCCGATATCGATCAAGGAAGCGTACTACCACGTACCCGCCGCGGCCGGCGTGAATGCCTCGATCCGCGACATGACGCAATGGCTGATCGCCCAGATGGGCGGGCGCACGGATGTGCTGCCGCAGGAACTTCTCGACACGGTGCACACCCCGCTGGTCGAAACCCCGAGTGAGCGCCGCGCCACGCCGTGGCGGCGCGCGCGCCTGGATGATGCCCAGTATGCGTTGGGCTGGCGCGTGTACGACTACGCCGGACAGACCCTGATCTTCCACGCCGGCGCGGTGCAGGGCTATCGTTCGATGATCGCGTTCTTCCCCAAATACCGCTTCGGTGCGGTGATGCTGTGGAATTGCGAGTGCGCCTTGCCCAGCGGCCTGATGCCGATGTTGCTGGATCGCTACCTCGGCCTGCACGCCGTTGACTGGGCGGGACTGGAATCCTTGCGACCTTCGCGGCACACTGTGGCCAGCAGGGGTGCTCAGTAGTCGACGGCGGGAGATGGGAATGTTGATCGCCGAACACTTCTTCCTGATTGCCTGTGATCCGCGCACCGGAATGCTGTCGTGGCCGCGCCGCGAGCTGGATGCCGGCGAACTGGTTGCTGCCGCGATCCTGGTCGACCTGGCGGCGCTCGAACGCGTGCACTTGCACGACGGACGCCTGCGCGCGGATTCGCAAATGCCGCTGAATCACCCATTGCTCAGCGAGGCGATGGAACTCCTGGGCGGGAAGAATGCGACCGTCAACGAGGCGATGGACCTGATCACGCGCAGCATGGCCCCGTTACCGCCGAAGATCCTCGACGCGCTGTTTCGCCGCGACCTGGTCCACCGCATCGAGTTTCGCGACTGGCGCCTGCGCAAACGCCTGCGTTACCCGCTGCGTTCGGTGCAGGCGCGCAACGAAGCGCTGCAGCTGCTGCAGTCTGCCGCGCACACGGACGACGCCCATGGCCTGGCGCTGCTGTTGCTGGCCGACGCCAGCGGCATTTTGCCCAAGTACCTGAACGCACATGATCATGCGCCAGCCGTGAAACGACTGCTCGCGCTCAATCAGGTCGAAGCCTGGGCGCCGCAGTCGCGGCGCGTGCTCGCGGAAGTCAGGCAGGCCCTGCTGCGCGACTGAACGGTCCCGTGCATCCACGCGCCGCGGTGACACCGCGGCGCGCAGCGATCAATTGTTGAGTTTGAATTCGATGCGGCGCGTAGCTTGTTCTTCGGCTGGCTTGCCGTCGACCATGCGCGGTTTGAACGTCCAGCGGCGTACAGCCTCCAGCGCGGCCTGGTTGAAGACTCGATTCGGCTGGGCATTGGCGACCTTGGCATTGGTTACCGAGCCATCCGTGGCAATCGTGAATTCAACTTCCACCCAACCTTCGCGCCCGGAGCGGAAAGCGTCGGCCGGATACGTCGGCGGTACCGCCTTGAGCAATTGTGCGGGACTGGTCACGGGCGCCGGCGCGGGCGCGGCGGCAACCGGCGCAGGTGCGGGGGTAACCACGGCAGGCTTCTCTGCGGGCGTGGATGCGGGTCTTTCCGCAGGCGGCGGCGCGGCGGCCGGCGCCGGAGTCGCCGCAGCCTGCGCGGCCTTTTGATCCGCCGCGGCCTTGGCCGCTGCCGCAGTTGCCGCAGCCGCGGCAACCTGCTGATCGTGATCGACCTGCTTCTTCCTGGCGTCGAGCTTGCCGCGCAGGATGGTCAAGGTGTAGTTGCTCGGATCGAACTTGGCCAATTCATCAATGACGCGCGCGGCCTCGTCCAGATTGCCGCCATTGATTTCCTGCTCGACCGCGCCGGTCGCGAACGGAAACATTTCGCGCAGTGCGGAATCGGCAGTGTGGTTTTTCGGGTCCTTGGCAAGGACCTGCAGGTAATACTCCACCGCATTGTTGCCCGGCGGTGCGACATAGCGTTTCTCGCCGAACGCGGCATTGGCGGCCTTGAGCAACTGCTCCTCGGTCATTTCCGGGGCGGGCGCAGGTGTTGCTGCAGTTCCCGCTGCGGCCGGCGTTGCCGCCGCAGTGGCGGGTGCCGCCGGTTTTGCCGGAGCGGCCGGTGGCGGCGCGTTGCCACCGCAAGCGGCGAGGATCAGGCCGGGGATGGCGACTGCAAGAAACCGGACCACGCCGTAAGTAGCGGGAAACGTGTTGGGGGTTTTGTCGGCCATGATCGCAACGTCCGTTGAGAGATGAAAGAACCGCGCCTTTTCACTTGCAACTTTCTGGCCAAACGCGTCATCGGGCATCTCGGCCCCCTGACACGGCCACAGCGCGGCTGTGCGCAAAGGTAACTCACTGTGACGGCTGTCGCAAATGCTCGGTCGTTACCAGCCGCCCGGCCGGCCCGATGCACTACTCGAAACCGTTTTTGAAGATTTCGTCATTGTCTGGCACTACCAGCAAACTGGCCGATAGCGCCGGTAACGCGGTCAGGGCGAGCGACGGGCTGTTCATGCTGCCGCTGCCGGTTTGTGCAAGCGCCGTCGCGCCGGTGAAGCCGTACAGTTTCCACGCCGCCACATGAGGGGTATTGAAGGTCAATGACACATCATGGGCGATGCTGTCCTTGTTGGTCAGCAGCACGAACGTACGGGCAGCGCCGTGGAAGGCGTAGGCGCCGATCTGGTCGACGTTGGCGCTGGTCGCTCCGACGCTGTCGCCCTGCACTTTCGATCCGGAGCCGTCATAGTTCAGGAAAATCGAAAAACCCTTTTCGGCGTTCGTGCCGGCAGCCGGCGCAATCCAGCGCGTGGCCATATCCACACCCTCGCGCGCAAAGATCGCCAGCGCCTCGGCCTGCGCCACGGCACCGCTCACGGTGCCATCGTTGCCCCAGTTGTATTCGGTGATCGCCAGCTTGATGCCGGGACAGTACTGGCTGATCCAGGCGCGCACCCGCGGAATCAGATCGGGTTTGTCGTAATGGTTGGCGTCGGTATCGCCGAGGTCGGCGATCCACGATTCCGAAACCCAGGTCGGATCGTACAGCTCTTTCAGCGCACGCAGCCGCAAGCGGGCGGTCGCGGGATCGTCGGCATCGCTCAACGACACATTGTTGCCTTGCGGGTAATAATGCAGATCGAGATAGTCAACCAGGTGATTGCCACCGGACAACGGGTTCGCGCAAACCTGCTGCAGGTACCACGCGACGAACGGCAGCTTGCCGTGATTCTGGCGATCGCTGCCATCCACGCAATTGTCCGCGGCCGAACCGAACAGATCGCAGTAGCCCCACGTCACCGGTCCGGTCACCAGCGCACCTGGCTCCTGCTGCTTGATCGCGCTCGCGTAGGCGACGGTCTTGCTCCAGATTTCGTCGTACGTCGCCGGAGCAGGATGCACGTCGCGATGGGTGGAATTCCACAACATCACTTCGTTGTCCAGCGTGTAAAGCTTCACGCCGCCGTTCGCCGCAGTGCCGAACGCGGATTGCAGATGCGCGATCCAGCTTTGTTCGAACGATGGCGGCGCGACCACCGACGTATCCGCCGGATCGTTGCCGGTAATTGCCGTGCCGTTGGTGCGATACCCGTTGCCGGCGTTGGTGTCCCAGGGATCGACCGACTGTTGTGCACCGTACTTCGCCACCGAAAAGCCGACCGTGTAGGGATGCTGCTTCGCACTGTCCGGTCGCGGCGTCCAGCCGATGGTCGGAATCGTCAGCAGCGGCTGCGCGCCCGCGCCAAACGCGCCGTGCACAAACGTGTCGGCTGAATTGCCGGCGGGCGGCGTGCCGGCGCAGGTCGGCGCCGTGCAATCCGGGATGTTTTCGAAGTAATAGTCGTTCGCCGTATTGTGAAAATCCGCCTGCCAGTTGTAGCGCGTGGTCGAATTTCCGCCCCAGCGATCCACGGTGTAACCCATCTGCGCGTTACGCGCGCCGTCGCCATAGGCCACGCCAAAAATCAGGGGGCTGAACGGATGAACGTTGGCGGTCAGATCGACGCCGACATTGACCGCGGCAGCGGCCACGATCCCGGACCAAAGCACTGCCGGCAGCGATACAATGATCTTGCGCACGCACGAATCTCCGATGGAGGGAGATCGAGACTAGGCATGCCGAGATGCGCAAACCAGCGACTGCATCACAGTGTGGTCTGCAGAAGAAACCGGGAATATGAGAACTGGGGTCAAGGACTCTCCCTGCGCTGGGCAAGTCACAGGGAGAGTGAACCGTCTTGCAACTCGTTATTGCTTTGGTATTTCCGGTCGTGAAGCCGGGCTTGCGCCCGACTTCAGGACATTTCCGGATGCGGGTTCCTCATCCGGTCGGCTCAGGCTGTTCCGTCAGCCGTGCAAGGAGCCGGGTATTGCAGGTGGTTACAAGGTGCGAAGTCTTACTTCTTCTTCGCGGTCTTGCGAGCGGTCTTCTTGGCGGCCTTGGCCTTCACGGTCTTCTTGGCGGCCTTCTTAGCGGGTTTCTTTTTTGCAG
>JAFEFD010000555.1 GCA_018240765.1 Pseudomonadota bacterium
GTGCGCGGCCGGATGCTGCGGGCCGAAGTTGATCGTGTAGTTCTTGATTTCCTGCATGCTCAGTTCTCCCGCCACTTGTCGGCGGCTTCGGCCCGGGCCTGCATCAGATCGGAATCCTCGCGCAGTACGCGCGGCACGGTCACGCGCGGCACCACGCTGGTCACCGGCTCGTAGATCACGCGGCCGAGTTTCTCGTCGAAGCGCACCTCGACGTTGCCGATCAGCGGGAAATCCTTGCGGAACGGATGGCCGACGAAACCGTAGTCGGTGAGGATGCGGCGCAAATCCGGATGCCCTTCGAAAGCGATGCCGAACAGGTCGAACGCCTCGCGCTCGAACCAGTTCGCGATCGGCCACAGCGGCACCAGCGACGGCACCACCGGCAGCGAATCATCTTGCGCATGGCAGCGCAGGCGCACGCGGCAATTGTTCGCGATCGAGGTCAGTTGCGCGACGACGGCGAAGCGCTTGTGCCCGGCGCCGGTGCGCGGACGGCTGGCCCAGTCGAAACGGCCGGCGCTTTCGCCTTCCACGCCGCGCGAGAAACCGGTCGAGGTGACATCGCTCGTGTCCCACTCGACCTGGCCGTAGCCGAGGTAATCCACACCACACACGTCGATGAGCTGCTCGAAGCGGAACTCCGCATCGTCGCGCAGGTGCTGCGCCACGGCCAGCCAGTTTTCCGGCGTGATTTCAAGGGTGATCTCGCCGCGCCACTCGTGCGTGGCGGCGATCTTCTCGCCCAGGTGCGCGTTCAGGCGCTGCGCAAGCGTGCCGGCATCCGCGCTCATGCGCCGCTCGCCTTCTTCGCGATCGATTCGGTGCGACGGATCTTCTTCTGCAATTGCAGGATGCCGTAGATCAGCGCCTCGGCCGTGGGCGGGCAGCCCGGGACGTAGACATCCACCGGCACGATGCGGTCGCAGCCGCGCACCACGGAATACGAATAGTGGTAGTAGCCGCCGCCGTTCGCGCAGGATCCCATCGAGATGACCCACTTCGGATTCGGCATCTGGTCGTAGACGCGGCGCAGCGCCGGCGCCATCTTGTTGACCAGGGTGCCGGCGACGATCATCACGTCGGACTGGCGCGGGCTCGGGCGGAACACCACGCCGTAGCGGTCGAGGTCCAGGCGCGCAGCACCGGCGTGCATCATTTCCACCGCGCAACAGGCCAGGCCGAACGTCATCGGCCACATCGAACCGGTGCGCGCCCAGTTGAGCAAGGTGTCGACCTGGGTGGTGACGAAGCCGCGCTGCAACAACGGGTTGTCGTCGCCCGTGCGCAGGATGTCCTCCACCGGGCCGGTCGGAACCGGATTGAGGAAGAGCTTTTTCTCGACGGTGGTGTCTGTTATTCCCACTCCAAAGCTCCCTTCTTCCAGCAGTACACAAATCCCAAAAGCAGCAACAGCAGGAACATCAGCATCTCGATCAGAGCGACGATGCCGATCTGCTTGAACACCACCGCCCACGGAAACAGGAACGCGATTTCCAGATCGAAGATGATGAAAAGGATGGCGATGAGGTAGTAACGCACGTCGAACTTGGTGCGCGCGTCTTCGAACGCTTCGAAGCCGCATTCATAGGCATCGGATTTTTCCGCGTTCTTGCTGCGCGGACCGAGCAGCGCGCCGATGCCGAGCAGGGCCACGCCGATGCCGCCGGCGACGATCAGGAACAGGAGTATCGGCAGGTATTCGGCAAGCACGAAGGAAATACCTCGAATCGGGGCAGCGAAGCCGGGCGATTTTCGCACGCGCCGCGCGCCGCACGCAATGCAATGGAATCCACGGCCACAAAAAAACCCGCTCGCGCGGGTTTGTTTGCTGGTGCCCAAGGGGGGACTCGAACCCCCACGCCTTTCGGCGCTACCACCTCAAGGTAGTGCGTCTACCAATTCCGCCACCTGGGCAAGGAGTTGAATGTATCGCTAGTTCTTCTTCGGCTCCGGCTTGCCCGCGTCCTTCTTCTCTGCCGTCGGCGCTGCAGCCGGCGCCGGCGTCGCCGCCGGTACGTCGATCTTGGCGGGTGCCGCCGGCACGTCGGTCTTGACCGGCGCGACCGGGGCCGCCACCGGCGCAGGAGTCTTGGCGGGTTCCGAAGTGCCAACGCCGCTCATGACGCCAAGATCCACGTTCGGATTCGCGACAGGATGCAGGTAAATGCCCATCGCGATGCTGAGGACGAAGAACACGGCCGCCAGAATCGCGGTGGCGCGCGACAGGAACGTCGTCGCGCCGCGCGCACCGAACACGGTCGCCGAAGCGCCGCCGCCGAAACCCGATCCGGCCGCCGCGCCATCACCGCGTTGCAGAAGGATGAGCACACACATCGCGATCGCGACGAGCACGTAGAAGATGTTGAAAATCGTGAGCAACATGGGCAATTCCGTCGATTCAGCTACGCGCCGCGGCGCAGATGGCCAGGAAATCCGCGGCCACCAGCGCGGCGCCGCCGATCAAACCGCCGTCGATGTCCGGCCGGGCAAACAGCCCGGCCGCATTGTCCGGCTTGACGCTGCCGCCATACAGGATCGGCAGCGAGCCGGCGATTTTAGCATCATCCCGGCGGATTTTGTCACGGATGAAGGCATGCACTGCCTGCGCCTGCTCCGGCGTCGCGGTTCGGCCCGTGCCGATCGCCCAGACCGGCTCATAGGCGACCACGGCATTGGCCAGACTGGCAGCGGTGCTGCGCGCGATCACCGCATCGAGCTGCGCGGCAATCACCGTTTCGGTCTGGCCGGCGTCGCGCTGTTCCAGCGTCTCGCCCACGCACAGCACGGGCACGAGTCCGGCCGCCTGCGCCTGCGCGAATTTCGCGGCGACGACTTCGCTGGATTCGGCGTGATACAGGCGGCGCTCGGAATGTCCGACCAGGGTGTAGCGTGCGCCGATGTCCTTGATCATCGCGGCGGATACCTCGCCGGTGAACGCACCCTTGTCGTGCGCACTGACGTCCTGGGCGCCGAATCCGATCCGCGGATATGCGCCGATCAATTCGGCCAGATACACGAACGGCGGGAACACGGCGATTTCGCAGGCCGTCGCCGGCGCCGACGCGATCGCGTCCACGAGTGCGCGGGCGCTCGCGCGCGAGCCGTGCATCTTCCAGTTTCCGGCGACAATCTTGCGGCGCATGCATCGCGTCCGATTGCAAAGGGCTGCAAAGCATATCCGAAGCTTGCACCGGTTAGAATCGGCGCATGAACGCACTCCCCTACGCCAACCGCTTCGCGCTCGTCACCGGCGCATCCGCCGGGATCGGTGCCGCCTTCGCGCGCGAGCTGGCCGCGCGCGGCGCATCGTTGGTGCTCACCGCTCGCCGTGCAGAACGGCTTGAAAGCCTCGCCGCTGAACTGCGCGAAAAGCACGGCACGCGCTGCGAATGCATCGCTGCCGATCTGGCCGACCCGGCCGGGGTGGAGAAGCTTTGCGTGGAAATCGTCCATCGCGGCATCGCCATTGACATCCTCGTCAATAATGCCGGCTATGGCGTGTCGGGAAATTTCCTCGCGCCGTCCTGGCAGACTCACGCCGATTTCTTCCGCGTGCTGATGATCGTGCCCTGCGAGCTTGCCTACAAATTGTTGCCGGGCATGCAACAACGTGGCTACGGTCGCATCCTCAACATCGCTTCGCTGGCCGGGCACATCCCGGGTTCGGCCGGGCATACGCTGTATGGCGCGTCGAAGGCGTTCCTGATCAAGTTCTCGCAATCGCTGGCGCTGGAAAACACCTCGACGGGCGTGAACGTCTGCGCCGTGTGCCCGGGATTCACCTATTCGGAATTCCACGACGTCACCGGCACGCGCGGCATCGTCTCGAAAATGCCGAAATGGATGTGGATGGGCGCCGACGAAGTCGCGCGCATCGGCGTCGATGCCGCCGAGCGCGGCGAGATCGTCTGCGTCACCGGCCGCGTCAACCGCGCGATCAAGTCCCTGTTCAAGCTGCTGCCGGACCGCTTCGCCCTGCGTTCGATGCAGAAACGCTCGAAGAGCTTTCGCGCGCGCGACTGACCGCCTAGCGCTTGCTGGCCGTATAAACGTCCTCACCAAAACTGAGCAACTGCGGCGCGGCGGCGTAACCCAGGTGCGCCAGGCCGAACAGATCCTCGATGCTGCGCAGCAGGGAATAGTGGTTGTATTCCTGCGTCGAGACCGTGCCTGGCTTGATCCACGGCGAAAACAGCACCGCGCCGGTGCGTCCGCCGCCGGGGCCGAACCGCCCGGGTGGCGGACCACCCGGCAACGGCTGCTCCCCGCAGCAGGCATCGTTCGCGGTGCCTTCGTCGAAGGTGACGACCAGCAAACCGTCGCGCTTGAACGCGGGCGCAGCGAGGATCTTCGGCACCCACTCGCGCAGGAACTTGTCCGCCGAAATCAGCCCGCCCGGCTCGCCATTCTTGCACGGCGCGTCGTGGCCATCGTGGCACAAATTGGGCGTGATGAAGGCGTAATTCGGCGTCGTGGCGATGTTCGCCAAATCCCCTTCTAGCGCATCGAGATTGACGACGTGCGCGTCGCAGCGCGCTTGGTCGTCGATGATCG
>JAFEFD010000556.1 GCA_018240765.1 Pseudomonadota bacterium
CGTTCGGCGAGGAACTGCACGTCAAGCGCGGCGTCAAGCTCGACTCGTTCCTGTTCGACGACGGCTGGGACGACTACAGCGGAAGCTGGAACTTCAGCAAGTCATTCCCGAACGGATTCCTGCCGCTGAAGGATGCCGCCGCCAGGTACGACGCCGCGCCGGGCGTGTGGCTGTCGCCGTGGGGCGGCTACGGCAAGCCCAAGGCCGAGCGCATCAGGAACGGTACCGCGGCAGGTTACGAGATCATCGATGGCGGTTTTGCCTTGTCGGGGCCGAAGTACTACCAGAGTTTCCACGACGTGGTGATGGACCTGCTCGACAAGGATGGCGTCAACCAGTTCAAGTTCGACGGCACCGGCAACGTCAGCAGCGTGTTCCCCGGCAGCCGCTTCGACAGCGACTTCGCTGCGGCGATCGCACTGATCGGCGACATCCGCAAGGACAAACCCGATACGTTCATCAACCTGACCACCGGTACCTGGGCCTCGCCGTTCTGGCTGCGCTACGCCGATTCGATCTGGCGCGACGGCATGGACGACGACCTCGCCGGCGTCGGCAGCCAGCGCGAACGCTGGATCACCTATCGCGACGCAACGACCTACCGCAATATCGTACTCAAGGGACCGCTGTTCCCGATCAACTCGCTGATGCTCCACGGCATCATCTACGCGCAGAAAAACCCGCGCCTGGCAGACGACCCCGGCCACGACTTCGCCAACGAAGTGCATTCGTACTTCGCCACCGGCACGCAGTTGCAGGAGCTGTACATCACGCCGTCGCTGCTTTCGTCCTCGGACTGGGACACGCTCGCGACGGCGGCGAAGTGGTCACGCGCGAACGCGCACGTGTTGCGCGACACGCACTGGATCGGCGGCGATCCGTCGCGCCTGGACGTTTACGGTTGGGCGGCGTGGACGCCGAAGAAGGCGTTCCTCACCCTGCGCAATCCGGATGCAAAACCGCAACTGGCGGTGATCGACCTGCAACGCCAGCTCGAACTGCCGGCGGACGCGGCGCGGCACTACACCGCCAAACCGGTGTGGAGTTCGGGCGAAGCGCGCACATACGATGCAGACATCTCCAGCACGTTGACGCTCGCGCCGTTCGAAGTGCTGACGCTGGAACTTACACCGCAATAAGCGGCGTCAACCCAAGCCGAGCAGTCCATCCACCTCGCACAGCTTTGCGAGATTGCGCAGGCCTTGCGGCGCGCGCAGGTAGCACAAGGACGTGCCGGCGCGATGCGCCGCCGCGCTCCAGGCGATAAAGACAGCAAGCGTGGCGCTGTCAGCACCCTGCAAAGCGCCAAGATCGATCGCCATCGCTTCAGCGCCATGCACGGGACGCGGCATCTGCTCCAGCGCGCGCGCGGCGTTGGCAAACGAAATCGCGCCGGACACGCGCAGGCCACCCAGCGTGTCGGCTTCCAGGCTGAAGAACGGCATGCTCACTTGCCGTCCTTCTCCAGGCTCTTGAGCGCGTCGGCGCCCTGAGATTCCAGGCGCGTGGTCAGCGCATCCAGGCTGGTCTTGGCGATTTCCGCGGCAACTTGGTTGCGGTAGTTGGTGACGTAGGAAATGCCCTCGATGATCACGTCATAGGCTTTCCACGAACCATCGCTGGATTTGCGAAAAGCGTAGTCCACCGGCACGACCTTGCCGTCATCGAGCACGACCTGGGTCCGCACCAGGGTGCGCTTCTCGTTCAACTGGCCCTGGAACGGCAACACCTTGACCCGCCCTTCGGTGTACTTGAGCAGGCCTTCGGCGTAGCGGTGCGTGATCGAGTTGTACATGGCCTTGGCAAAGCGCGCGCGCTGCGCCGGCGTCGCCGTGCGCGCGTTCTGGCCGAGTACCAGGATCGAGGCGTAGTCGATGTCGAAATGCGGCAGCACGATCGCGTCGATGGTCTTGAGCAACTCGTCGCGGTTGTTCTGCAACTCCGCGCGGTGCGCGTCCATGGTCTTGCCGAGTTCGTCGACCATGCCCTGCACGACCTGGTTGGGCGTGGGCGTGTCGGCATGCGCAGGTGCGAATGCGACGAATCCGAGAACACACAACAGCAGGCTTGAGAATTTCATGTCGAACTCCTGTTACTTCTTGTCCGTGGACGCATCGGGCTTGGGTTTGCCGGCATCGCCTCCGACCAGATACTTGCCGATCAGTTCCTCCAGCTGCATGGAACTTTGCGTGAGCACGACCTCGTCGCCATTCTTGAAATTGTCCGGCGAACCGCCCGGCTGCAGGGCAACGTACTGGTCGCCCAGTAAACCGCTGGTGAATATCGCCGCGGCCGAATCGTCGGGAATCTTGTAGCGGTCGTCGATCGCCAGGGTGACCTTCGCATCGAGCTTTTCGGGCTCCAGCGCGATCGCGTCGACGCTGCCCACGCGCACCCCGGCCACTTTCACCGGCGCGCGCAGCTTGAGCTGGCCGATGTTGGTGAAGCGCGCGACGATGTCGTAGCTCGCGCCTTGGCGGTAGTTGGCCAGGCTGGTCGTTTGCGTCGCCAGATACGCGAGCGCGGCGAAACCGAGCAGGATGAAAAGCCCGGTGCCGACCTGGAAGGATTGTCGTTGTGCCATTGTTTCACCTTAACTTTTGTTTGATGCAATCCGGTGATGCCTGCGCGTGCCTGGGCATGCGCCCCACTACATCAAGAACGCCGTCATCACGAAATCGATCGCCAGCGTCGCGATCGAGGAAAACACCACCGTGCGCGTGGTCGCATAGGCCACGCCTTCGCTGGTCGGGGGCGTGGTGTAACCCTGGAATGTCGCGATCAGCGTGCATACCGCGCCGAACACGGCACTTTTCCATACGCCATTCATCACGTCCGTCCACACGTCCACGCTCGAGGTCATGTTCGACCAGAACGTGCCGCTATCCAGGCCCAGCCAGCTCACCCCGACCAGGTGCGCGCCAAAAATGCCCAGCGCGTTGAAGATGCAGGCGAGCAGGGGCATGGCGATCACGCCGGCGAGGAAGCGCGGCGCGACCACATACGCCATCGGATCGACCGCCATCATCTCCATCGCGTCGAGCTGGTCGGTCGCGCGCATCAGGCCGATTTCCGCCGTGATCGAAGTGCCGGCGCGACCGGCGAACAGCAGCGCGGTGACGACCGGACCCAGTTCACGGTACAGCGACAGCGCGACCACGGTACCGAGCGCCGCGGTGCCGCCGAAGATCGACAGCGTGTGGTAGAGCTGCAGGCCCAGCACCATGCCCACGAACAATCCGCAGATCATGATGATGGTCAGGCTCATCGCGCCGACGAAGAAAACCTGGCGCACGGTCTCGCGCAGATAGCGCATGCTGCGCGGCAGCGCGCGCAGGATGTGCAACAGGAAAATTCCGCAGGCGCCGATCTGCGCGATACCTGTCGCGAGCAATCCCGGGCGTCGTATCGCACTCATGCCGACAACCCCAACTGGCGAGCGTAATCCGGCGCCGGATAGTGGAATGGCACCGGGCCATCCGCCTCGCCACTGAAGAACTGGCGTGTCCACGGCGTTTCGCCGCGCGCCAGTTCATCGGGAGTACCGTAGGCGACGATCTTGCCGCCCGCGAGCAGGTGGATGTGGTCGGCAACGCGACGCACGGCGGAGAACTCGTGCGCAACAAGGATTGCCGTCACGTGCAAGGTATCGTTGAGCGTGCGGATCAGCTTGACGATCTGGTTCAGCGCGATCGGATCGAGGCCGACGAAGGGCTCGTCGTAGATGATCAACATCGGGTCGCGCACGATTGCGCGGGCCAACGCAACGCGCCGAATCATGCCGCCGGACAACTCGCTCGGCATCAGGTTCGCGGCACCGCGCAGGCCGACCGCCTGCAATTTGGTGAACACGATGTTGCGCACCAGTTCTTCGGGCAGTTTCATGTGCTGGCGCAACGGAAACGCCACGTTCTCGAACACTGAAAAATCCGTGAGCAGGGCCGAGTTCTGGAACAGGTAACCGATCTTCTCGCGCAGATCGAACAGCGCGTCGCGCCCGAGTTTCCACACCGGCTGGCCATCCACGACGATCTCGCCGGCATCGGGGCGCAATTGCCCGGTGATGTGGCGCATCAGCGTGGTCTTGCCGGTGCCGCTCGGGCCCATCACCGCAGTGACGCGACTGCGCGGAATGTCGAGGTCCACGCCATCGAAGATCGTCTTGCCGTTGAGCACGGTGCGCAATCCGCGGATCCTGATCAAAGGCTCGCGGATCGGCTGGTCGTCGGATTTTTTCGCGGGCGTGGCGTCCATCGCGGCTACCTTACCCGAGCGCGGCGCCATGCGATAGCGTCGAGGCCGTTGCGAATCAGGCCGAGTTCAGCAACTGCGCCAGCAAAGCCGAGTTATCCTTTGCCGGCAGCGCGAAGTTTTCGCGTCGGCTGGCGACGATTTCGCGCATCTGGGCCAGGGCAGTTGCGAAATCGTCGTTGACGATGATGTAGTCGAATTCCGTTGCGTGCGCCAGATCCGCATGCGCATCGGCGAGGCGCCGGCGAATCGTCGCCTCGCTGTCGGACGCGCGCGTGCGCAGGCGGCGTTCGAGTTCGGCACGCGACGGCGGCAGGATGAAAATCCCGACCGCGTCGGGCATTTGCGCACGCACGATGCGCGCGCCCTGCCAGTCGATTTCCAGCAACACGTCGCGGCCAGTCGCGAGCGTCTGCTCCACGACCTTGCGCGAGGTGCCCTTCAGATCGCCGTGCACGACGGCGTGTTCGAAGAATTCGCCGCGCGCGGCCATCGCCTCGAACTCGCCACGCGTGACGAAATGGTAATGCACACCGTCGACCTCGTTCGGCCGCGGCGCGCGCGAAGTGTAGGACACCGACAGCACCAGGTTCGGATCGCCCTCGAGCAGTGCCCGCGTCAGGCTGGTCTTGCCCGCGCCGGAAGGCGCCGCGACGATGAAGAGAGTGCCGCTCATTCGATGTTCTGCACCTGCTCGCGCATCTGCTCGATCAGCACTTTCAATTCCACGCTGGCCTGCGTGGTGCGCGAGTCGACGGACTTGGAACCGAGCGTGTTCGCTTCGCGGTTGAATTCCTGCATCAGAAAATCCATGCGCCGGCCGACCGCGTCGGGCAGCGCGAGCACGCGCCGCGCCTCGTCGATGTGTGCGCTCAAGCGATCGAGTTCCTCGTCGACATCAATTCGGGAAAGTTGCAGCACCAGTTCCTGCTCGATCCGGCCCGGCTCAAGCTGCACCTGCCCGGCAGCCGGTTTGAGTTCGCCGAGGCGCGATTGCAGCTTCGCGCGCAGCGCCTCGCGGATCTGCGGCAGCCAGCCGCGCACGTCGGCGACGATCCTGGCGATGCCGTCGAGGCGCTCGCGCAGGAACACGCCGAGGCGCTCGCCCTCGCGGCCGCGCGTGGCGAGCATGTCGGCCAACGCCTGGTCGAGCAATTTCAGCGCGGCGTTGCGCAGGCCTTCCTGATCGATGTCGTCCTGCACCAGCACCCCGGGCCATTGCAGCAAGCTGGTGAAATCGATATCGAGCTCGGGAAAACGCTCGTCAAAGGACTTCGCCAGATGCGCCAGGCGTTCCACCATCGCGTCATTGACGCGAAGCTTGGCCGCATCGGCATCGTTCGGGCGGAAGCGCAGCGTCGCATCGACCTTGCCGCGGGTGAGTTTCGTGGCGACACGCTCGCGCAAGGCCGGTTCGATCGCACGCAATTCGTCCGGCAGGCGCGGATTGAGTTCGAGGTAACGATGATTCACCGAGCGCAGCTCGAACGCGAGCGCGCCCCACGGCGTTTCGGTTTCCGCGCTGGCGAACGCGGTCATGCTGCGGATCATGGCGATTCCCGTGGCGACAATGGACGCAATGGTAAACTTCCGCGCCCTGCTTTTGGGATATTTCGATGGCCCAGATTTCAATGGCTACTGTCAAACGCCCTTCCGGCCGCGCGCACGACGAATTGCGCAAGGTCACCATCGAACGCCGCTACACGCGCCACGCCGAAGGCTCGGTGCTGGTCGCGTTCGGCGACACGCGCGTGCTGTGCACGGCCAGCATCGAGGACAAGGCGCCGCCGTTCCTGCGCGGCAAGGGCGAAGGCTGGATCACGGCCGAATACGGAATGTTGCCGCGCGCCACCGGCGAGCGCACCGCGCGTGAAGCCGCGCGCGGCAAGCAAGGCGGACGCACGCTGGAAATCCAGCGCCTGATCGGGCGCGCGCTGCGCGCCTGCGTGGACCGCAACGCGCTCGGCGAACGCACGATCACGCTCGATTGCGACGTCCTGCAAGCCGACGGCGGCACGCGCACGGCGGCGATCACGGGCGCCTACGTCGCGCTCGTCGATGCGATCGGCTGGCTGAAGGCGCGCGACAGGATCAAGCGCGATCCGCTGCACGGCGCGGTCGCGGCCGTGTCGGTGGGCGTGTATCAAGGCGTGCCGGTGCTCGATCTCGACTACGCCGAAGATTCGGCCTGCGACACCGACATGAACGTGGTGATGAACGACGGCGGCGGCTTCATCGAGCTGCAGGGCACCGCCGAGGGTCACGCGTTCCGCCGCGAGGAAATGGACGCGATGCTCGCACTTGCGCAAAAAGGGATCAGTGAACTTTTGCACAAGCAGCGCGAGGCGTTGTCGGCGTGAGTGCATACATTGCGATGATCGCGGTGCTCGTGCGCGATTACGACGAGGCGATCGCCTGGTACCGCGAGGCGCTCGGATTTGTGCTGCTCGAAGACGACGACCGCGGCGGCGACAAGCGCTGGGTGCGCATGGCGCCGCCCGGCAATATCCACTTCAGCGTCATATTGGCTCGCGCGGTTACAGCTGCGCAGGAAGCGGCAATCGGCAACCAGCATGGCGGCCGCGTCGGTTTCTTTTTGCACACCGACGACTTCGCACGCGACCATGCGCGCCTGACCGCCGCCGGCGCGCACTTCGAGGAAGCGCCGCGCCATGAAACCTACGGCACCGTCGTCGTGTTCCGCGACCTGTATGGCAACCGCTGGGATCTGATCGAGCGGCGCGCATGAAACTCGTCCTCGCCAGCGGCAACGCCGGCAAGCTGGGCGAGATGCGTGAAATTCTTGCCGATCTCGACGTCGAACTCGTCGCGCAATCCGAACTCGGCATTCGCGACGCCGAGGAAACCGCGAGTACCTTCGTGGAAAATGCGCTGCTCAAGGCACGCCACGCCGCGCGCGCATCGGGCCTGCC
>JAFEFD010000557.1 GCA_018240765.1 Pseudomonadota bacterium
CCTGAAGGATCGCGCCACGCCCGAGCATGAATTGATGCGCCAAGAAATTGAACAAACCGTGTTTGCCACGGTCGAAGCCTTGAACGAAGACCTGAAGAACGCAATTACCCTGCGCGAGGTCGACGGATTGAGTTACGAGGAAATCGCCGAAAAGATGAACTGTCCGATCGGCACCGTGCGCTCCCGAATCTTCCGGGCGCGCGATGCGATCGACGAGAAGCTGCGTCCGCTGTTGTCGGACGCGAAGGTGAGCGAACCATGAGCCAGGCATTGCGCGAACAGCTTTCCGCCCTGATGGACGGCGAACTGCCCAAGGACCAGATGCGTTTCCTGCTGCGCGGCCTCGATACGGACGCGCAACTTGCACAGAGCTGGTCGCGCTACCAGCTGGTCGGTGCGGTGCTGCGGCGCGAGGCCGTGTTCGTTCCGGTTGATGCCGGTTTCGCCGATCGCGTGCTGACGGCCGTAACGACGCAAGCGCCGGGCAATGGCCTGGGCGTGCGGGTGATGCGTTGGGCCGGTGGTGGCGCCATCGCCGCGGCGGTGGCGGTGATCGCACTGGTCGGCACGCGGCCATCGCTGCAATCCCCAACGCCTGCCGCCACCATCGCGTCGGTTCCGGCCATTCCGGCGCAGCGTTCGCAGAACGTGTTCATGCCGATCGCACCGAGTTTCGACTATGCACAGCCAGCCAGTTTCGACACCAGCGTGATTGCGCTGCCGCGCTACGACCAGCGCATGCGTTACGCCGAAGGCTTGCTGTCGAATGCACAGGCGCAGGCGCCGTATGTGCTGCTGATCCAACCGCCACAGGCGCCTGCCGCGGCGCCCTCGCAGCAGCGGTAGCTACCGATTTTCCGCGCACGACGGCGGCGGATTCGCCGGGGTTGCGCACGCCACGAATCGACTGACATGAAGGATGCATCCATGCACAAGATCGCTACCTACAAATCCGCCATTTACAAACTTGCTGCCTTGTTCGCGCTGGCCTTGCTCAGCGCCGGCGCGTTCGCACAGCAACTGCCGGATTTCACCCAGTTGGTGCAGAAAAACGCGCCCGCCGTGGTCAATATCAAGGCCACGCATACCGGCAGCGACGATGCGCAAGGCAACCAGATCGACCCGCAGGACGTTCCGGAAATCTTTCGCCGCTTCTTCGGCCCGCAAGGTCCGGGCGGCGGGCATCCGCGCTTCGACGGTACGCGCGTGTCGATGGGCTCGGGCTTCATCATTTCCGCCGATGGCTATGTGCTGACCAACAACCATGTCGTCGATGGCGCGGACCAGATCACGGTACGCCTGTCCGATCGCCGCGAACTCGATGCCAAGGTGATCGGCACCGACGTCGATTCGGACATCGCATTGCTCAAGGTCGATGCGACCGGCCTGCCGACCGTCGCGATCGGCGATTCGAGCAAGCTCAAGCCCGGCCAGTGGGTGGTTGCGATCGGCTCGCCGTTCGGATTCGATCACTCGGTCACGCACGGCATCGTCAGCTACGTCGGCCGCGGTTTTGGCGGCGCCGACCAGCAGTACGTTCCGTTCATCCAGACCGACGTGCCGATCAACCGCGGCAATTCGGGCGGGCCGCTGTTCAACATGGACGGGCAGGTCGTCGGCGTCAATTCGCAGATCGTCAGCAACACCGGCAGTTCGGTCGGTATTTCGCTGGCGATTCCGATCAACATCGCGATGAACACGGTCGAGCAGCTCAAGCAATACGGCCATGTTTCGCGCGGCATGATTGGCGTGCAGATCCAGAACATCGACCGCGCGATGGCACAGAGCCTCGGCCTGCCGAGCGCCGAAGGCGCGTTGGTCGCCAATGTCACGCCAGGTAGCGGCGCGGACAAGGCCGGCGTGCAGGTGCAGGACGTGATCCTCGCGTTTGACGGCCATGCCATCGACCAATCTTCCGACCTGCCACCACTGGTGGGCAACACCAAGCCCGGCACCAAGGCCGAACTCAAGATTTTCCGCGCCGGCAAAAACCTGACCTTGCCGGTGACCGTCGGCGAATTGCCGCAGGACAAGAGCCAGCTCGCCAGCACCGGCGGCGCCAAGGCGAAGTCCGCGAATGCGCTGGGTATCGTTGTCGACGACATGACCGCCGAGCAGCGCAAGCAGCTCGGCATCAAGGACGGGCAGGGCGTGGTTGTCACCGACGTGCGTGGTGGTGCTGCACAGCGCAGCGGGCTTCAGCCCGGCGACGTGGTCCTGATGGTTGGGCGCACGTCCGTGAAGTCGGCGGCGGAGTTCAATGCCGCGACGAAGGACGTCAAGCCCGGCGAATCGGTAATGTTGCTGATGCGCCGCGGCGATGCGACCCAGTTCGTGGCGGTGACGGTGCCAAAGAATAAAGGCTGAAAGTTCTTCCCCCTCTCCCGCTGGCGGGAGAGGGTTGGGGTGAGGGTGGTAAGGTTGAATTGGGATGTTCCACCCTCACCCGCGCTTTCAGCGCGGCCTCTCCCGCCAGCGGGAGAGGCGGTTGGCAGGGCGCGATTCAGTGCTTTCTGCGATAATGCCCGCTTTGCCGCGCCGGATCGGCCTGCGGCCGCATCGAGCCGCATGAACCTGATCCGCAATTTTTCGATCATCGCCCACGTCGATCACGGCAAATCCACGCTTGCCGACCGCATCATCCAGATGTGCGGCGGACTGGAAGCGCGCGAGATGGAAGCGCAAGTGCTCGATTCGAATCCGATCGAACGCGAACGCGGCATCACGATCAAGGCGCAGTCGGTGTCGCTGCCGTACACGGCACGCGATGGCAAGACCTATCAGTTCAACTTCATCGACACGCCCGGGCACGTGGATTTTTCCTACGAAGTAAGCCGCTCCCTGTCGGCGTGCGAAGGCGCGTTGCTCGTGGTCGATGCGGCGCAGGGCGTGGAAGCGCAGTCGGTGGCCAATTGCTACACCGCCGTCGAGCTCGGCCTGGAAGTGGTGCCGGTGCTGAACAAGATCGACCTGCCGACCGCGGACGTGGACAAGGTCAAGGAAGAGATCGAAGCCGTCATCGGCATCGACGCCAGTGACGCCATCGCGATCAGCGCCAAGACCGGGCTCAACGTCGGCGACGTGCTCGAAGCCATCGTCGCGCGTATCCCGCCGCCGAAACCGGGCGACACCGACCGTTTGCAGGCGCTGATCATCGACTCCTGGTTCGACAACTACCTCGGTGTGGTCTCGCTGGTGCGCGTGATGCAGGGCGAGATCAAGCCGCGCGACAAGCTGCTGGTGATGTCGACCGGACGCGCGCACGAGGTCGAATCGGTCGGCGTGTTCACGCCCAAGCGCATGGCCAGGGACGCTTTGCGCGCAGGCGAGGTCGGCTGGGTTACGGCATCGATCAAGGATGTGCATGGCGCACCTGTCGGCGACACGTTAACGTCCGCTGCCAAACCTGCGCTGCATCCGCTGCCGGGTTTCAAGAAAATGCAGCCGCGCGTGTTCGCCGGGTTGTTTCCGGTGTCGGCGGACGACTATCCGGCGCTGCGCGAGGCGCTGGAAAAGCTCAAGCTCAACGACGCCGCGCTGGTGTTCGAGCCGGAATCGTCCGAGGCGATGGGTTTCGGTTTCCGCTGCGGCTTCCTCGGCCTGCTGCACATGGAGATCATCCAGGAGCGGCTCGAACGCGAATACGATTTGAATCTCATCACCACCGCGCCGACCGTGGTTTACGAAATCCTGCGTACCGACGGCACCGTAGTGCCGCTGGACAACCCGGCAAAGATGCCCGCGGTCAACTACATCGAGGAGATCCGGGAACCCATCATTGTTGCCAACATCCTCACGCCGCCGGAATACATCGGCAACATCATCAAACTGTGCGAGGAAAAGCGCGGTGTGCAGCGCTCGATCCACTACATGGCAAGCCAGGTGCAGATCAGCTATGAGCTGCCGCTTGCCGAGGTGGTGCTGGATTTCTTCGACAAGCTCAAGTCGGTGTCGCGCGGCTACGCCTCGATGGAATACCATCTCGAACGCTTCCAGGCCGCGCCGCTGGTGCGCGTGGATGTTCTCGTCAATGGCGATCGCGTCGATGCGCTGAGCCTGATCCTGCATCGTTCCAACGCCGACCGTCGTGGCCGTGAACTGGTCGAGAAGATGAAGGAACTGATCCCGCGCCAGCAGTTCGACGTGGCAATCCAGGCCGCGATCGGCGCGCAAATCATCGCGCGCTCCAGCGTCAAGGCATTGCGCAAGAATGTGTTGGCCAAGTGCTATGGCGGCGACGCCACGCGCAAGCGCAAGCTGCTCGAAAAGCAGAAAGAAGGCAAAAAGCGCATGAAACAGGTCGGCAACGTCGACATTCCGCAGGAAGCCTTCCTGGCCGTGTTGCAGATGGATAAATAAGGAAATCCGATGGAATTTGATTTCGCCCTGTTGCTGGTCGTGCTGACCGCCGTCACCGGCGTGATCTGGTTGCTCGACCGCTTGTTCTTCGCGCGCGGGCGCGCTGCACGCGCGCAGGCACTCGCCGCTGCCGCCGGCGCCAAATCCGAACGCGAGCAACGCGCTGCCGAAGCACTGCGCGAACCGATGCTGGTCGAATATGCGCGCTCGTTCTTCCCGGTAATCCTGATCGTGCTGCTGTTCCGTTCGTTCATCGCCGAGCCGTTCAAGATCCCGTCGGGTTCGATGATGCCGACGCTGCTGGTCGGCGATTTCATCCTGGTCAACAAGTTTGCCTACGGTCTGCGCCTGCCGGTACTGGGTACCCGTATCGTCGACATCGGCGAGCCGCATCGCGGCGATGTATTCGTCTTCAGGTACCCGGGCTTTTCCTGCAGCGTCGACGGCAAGCCCGTGCGTAGCGGCAAACCTTGCGAATTCCCGATCAGCCCGGTGCCACGGCTCGACTACATCAAGCGCGTGATCGGCCTGCCCGGCGATACCATCACCTACCGCAACAAGACCTTGTACGTGAACGGGCAGGAAATGGCACAAGCCGACGTCGGGCCGTTCGTTGGATCCGGCGAAGAAGGCCGGCGCATGGCCGGCGCGGAAATCCATGAGGAAACCCTGGGCAGCGTGCGCCACCAGATCCTGGAATCCAATTTTCTGCCGCCGGGTCGTGAAGGCACCTGGGTGGTACCCGCTGGACACTATTTCGCAATGGGGGATAATCGCGACAATAGCGAGGATGGCCGTTACTGGGGCTTCGTTCCGGAAAAGAATCTGGTCGGCAAGGCCTTTCTGATCTGGATGAACTGGGACAACGGCATCGAATTCAAGCGAATCGGTACTTTGATCAAATGAGGACGGCCATGCGCAAGCAGTACGGCATTACCCTGATTGGCTTCGCCATCGTTCTTGTCGTCGTCGGTTTCTTTGCCTACGCGGCGATGAAGTTGGTACCGGTCTATACCGAGTATTTCAGCGTGGTCAAGTCAATGAAGTCGCTGCAGAGCGAAGCCGGAATCCAGAACATGGGCATCGAGGAAATCCGGCGCAAGCTCGAGCCAATTTTCGATGTGCAGTACGTCGATGAAAATGAAGTGCCGCTGTCTGCCGTCACCCTGATCACCAGCAACGGCCAGCGCAGCCTGAATGTGGCCTACAGCGTCGACAAGCCGTTCATCTACAACATCGACCTGCTGGTGCATTTCAACTATACCGTCGACCTGTCCAAGGGCGCGACGTACTGAACTTGGGCGCCGCTTTCGGCTACGCCTTCCGCGACCCGGCGCTGCGTGAACAGGCGTTGAGCCATCGCAGCACGGGCGCGCGCAACAACGAGCGCCTGGAATTCCTCGGCGATGCCTTGGTCGGCCTGTTTGCCGCCGAACTGCTGTACGCACGGTTTCCACGCGCCGATGAGGGTGAACTTACCCGCTGGCGCGCGCACATGGTCAACGAAGGCGCGCTGGCGCAGATCGCGCGCGAGCTTGACTTGGGCGACCAGTTGCATCTGGGGCCGGGTGAATTGAAAACCGGCGGATTCCGCCGCGATTCGATCCTTGCCGATGCGTTCGAGGCCCTGGTCGGCGCGTGCTATCTGGATGGCGGTTTCGAAGCCTGTCGCGGTGTCGTACGGGCCATTTTCGAACCACGCGTGGACGACGCGGCCAGCGCGCAGGAAAAGGACCCCAAAACGCAGTTGCAGGAACTGCTGCAAGGGCGCGGCTTGCCGCTGCCGGTTTATGAATTGACCGGATCCAGCGGCGCCGATCACGCCAAGGTGTTCGACGTGGCCTGCACCATTGCCGCCTTTGATCTGCGCTGCGCCGGTCGTGGCGGCAGCCGCCGCGCGGCCGAGCAGGTCGCGGCGACGGCGGCGTTGGAGCGTATTGCGCAGACGCACGATGAATGAATCGCATTCCACGGATTTTCGCTGCGGCACGGCTGCGCTCGTCGGTCGACCGAATGTCGGCAAATCGACCTTGCTCAATGCCATGCTCGGATGGCACCTTTCCATCGCCGGGCCCAAGCCGCAGACCACGCGCCACCGCATCCTGGGCATCCTGACGCGCCCGCAAGGGCAGATCCTGTTTCTGGATACGCCCGGAATGCATCGCGGCGGCGGCCGCGCCATGAATCGCCAGCTCAATCGCACGGCGCGCCAGGCGATTTGCGAAGCCGATGTCGCCGTGCAAATCGTGGAAGCCGGGCGCTGGACAGCCGAAGACACGCAGGTCTGGAACGCGCTGGACGCGAGCCGGCCACGCTTGATTGCCATCAACAAGATCGATGCGATCAAGGCCAAGTCCGTGCTGCTGCCGTTCATCGAGAAAATCGGCGCCGAACGCGCGCCGGATGCGGTGTATCTGGTGTCGGCGAAGCGTCGTGACGGGCTGGATGATCTCATCAACGGAATCGTCGCGGGGTTGCCAGCTGGCACCGCGATCTACGCCGAGGACGAGGTTACCGATCGCAGCGAGCGCTTCCTCGCCGGCGAAATGGTGCGCGAGCAGGC
>JAFEFD010000558.1 GCA_018240765.1 Pseudomonadota bacterium
ATGGCGGCTTGTGTTGCGCCCGTTCGCGGGCGCTGGTATAAAGTCTGCGCCGCGATCCGGGAGACCACAAGTCCGGGCGGTCGCGGGGAAGCGATGCGAATGCTGGCATCCGGATGCGGATCAACTTCGCCTCGCGCAGACATCACACGTTGCGGCCATCAGAATCCGCTCGGGAGAGATAAATGAACAAAGCAGAATTTATTAGTGCTGTGTCCGATCACGCCGGCCTGACCAAGGTCGAAGGCGGCAAGGCGGTGGAAGCCGTCATCGAAGTCGTCAAGAAAGCGCTGAAGAAGGGCGACACCATTGCGCTCGTGGGCTTCGGCACGTTTGTGGTGCGCAAGCGCGCTGCGCGTACCGGCCGCAATCCGCGTACCGGCCAGCAGATCAAGATCAAGGCCTCGAAGAATCCTTCCTTCAAGGCTGGCAAAGCGCTAAAGGATGCCATAAACTAAACGGCTTGCCCGAAAGGTGTTTGTAGGGGTGCTTAGCTCAGTGGTAGAGCGTCGCCCTTACAAGGCGAGGGTCGGGGGTTCGAAACCCTCAGCACCCACCAGCACCTGGATGCGGATCATTCCGCAGGGAATCCGGCAGCGAATGCGGCCGGATTCCGGAAACAACGCGGAGTGGTAGTTCAGCTGGTTAGAATACCGGCCTGTCACGCCGGGGGTCGCGGGTTCGAGTCCCGTCCACTCCGCCACGTTTTCCCGAAGGGCGCCACAAGGCGCCCTTTATTTTGTCCTCATGGTGTCGTCTATGGCTCGTACGCTCCACGAAAGGTTTTCCGGCCCCTTCGTCAAGGTGGTCCTTGGCATCATCGGTGTGGTATTCGGCGGATTCTTCGGCATCCAGCAGTACTTCAATCCGCGCAGCGAAACCTATGTCGCCACGGTCAATGGCCACGAGATTTCCCAGGACGAGTTCCGTGATCGCTACAACAACTACCGTGCGCAGACGCAGCGCATGATGGGCGCGCAATTCGACGCACAGGGATTCGATACCCCTGAACGCAAGCGCGAATTGCTTGACCAGATGATCAACGAGCAGTTGCTCCTGCAGGCGAACGAGAAACTCGGGGTCGTGGTGCCGGTAACCGCGATTCGCGAGGAAATCATGGGTATTCCCGCGTTCCAGGTCGACGGCAAGTTCAGTCCGGACCAGTACCGCCTGCTGCTTGCCTCACAACGCAAATCACCGGAAGAGTTCGAGCAAAGCGTGAGCCAGGATATTGCACTGCGCCAGCTCACCGGCCAGATCGCGTTGTCCAGCCTGGTCACGCCCGCCGACGTGAATGCCTACTTGCGCCTGCGTGACCAGACCCGCGATTTCTGGTTCGTGAAGCTGCCCAAGCCCGACGCGGTCACGCCAATCGCCGATGCCGACATCGACGCCTATTACAAGGCGCATGCCGATCAGTTCATGACCCCGGAAAAGGTTTCGCTGGATTACGTCGAGCTGGATGCCTCGAAAATGCAGTCCGGCGCCAAGCCCGACGATTCCACGCTCAAGCAGATGTATGACGAGCAGAAATCGAAATTCGTCAGTCCCGAGCAGCGCGAGGCTTCGCATATCCTCATCGCGGTTGGCAAGAATGCCGACGCGGCCGCGCAAAAAGCGGCGCTGGCCAAGGCCGAAGGCATCGAGAAGGAACTCAAGGCGGGCAAGGACTTTGCCACTCTGGCCAAGTCCGATTCGGACGATCTGGGTTCCAAAACCCAGGGCGGCGACCTGGGCTGGCTGGAAAAGGGCGTGACCGATCCCGCGTTCGAGTCCGCCTTGTTCGCGATGAAGAAAGGCGATGTTTCCGATCCGGTCAAATCCGTCGATGGCTACCACATCATCTGGCTGCGCGATGTGCATCCGGAAGCAGTGCGCAGCTTCGACGAGGTCAAGAACGATCTCGCCAAGAAGTACGTGGATGAACAGCGCGAACACGAATACAGTGACATCTCCGGCAAGCTGACGGATGCGATCTACCAGGATCCGTCCTCGCTCGCACCTGCCGCGAAAACGCTCGGCCTGGACGTGCAGAAGACCGGCCTGTTCGCGCGCAGCGGCGGCACCGGCATTGCTGCGAATCCGGCCGTCATCAAGGCCGCGTTTTCGAACAGCGTGCTGGCCGAAGGGAACACGTCGGATCCGATCGAATTGGGTACCGACCACATCGTGGTCGTGCGCGTGGATCAGCACGTCAAGCCCGAACCCAAGCCGCTGGATAGCGTACGCGAGCAGATTCGTGCGACGTTGAGTGCGCAGCAATCGGCCAAGGCGGCCAAGGAACGCGCGGACGCATTGCTTGCGCGCCTGCGCAATGGCGAGGCGCTGGACAAGGTCGCGGCGGAATTGAAGCTGGCCCCGGTCGAGGAAAAGGGCATCGGCCGTGATGCCGCGAATCTGGAAAAACCGCTGGTCGATGCCGTTTTTGCGCTGCCGCGTCCGGCCCCCGGGAAATCCTTGCCGGGCATGGTTGAGCTGAACGCCGACAGCTATGCGTTGTTCCAGCTCGATGCGGTCAAGGAAGGCGATCCGTCCAAGCTCGATCCGCGCACGCGCGAAGCCGCATTGAACCAGCTGCGCCAAGGCGTTGGCTACGAATCGATGACCGGCTTCCTCGACAGCCTGCGCAAGGCGGCGAAGATCGAGATCGCGGAAAACCGGCTGCAGTAAACAGCCGGTTGCTGGATCAGAGCCCGGTCATGCCGAGGATGTTGTAGCCGGCATCGACGTAAGTGACTTCGCCGGTGATCCCCGAGGCGAGGTCCGAGCACAGGAACGCGGCGGCATTGCCGACTTCCTCGATGCTCACGCTGCGACGCAGCGGCGCGTTCTGCTCGGCGTGGTCGAGCATCTTGCGGAAGTTCGCGATGCCCGCCGCGGCCAGGGTCTTGATCGGGCCGGCCGAAATCGCATTGACGCGCGTGCCTTCCGGCCCGAGGTTGTAGGCGAGATAACGCACGCCGGCCTCAAGGCTGGCCTTGGCCAGTCCCATCACGTTGTAATTGGCCAGTGCGCGTTCTGCGCCGAGATAGGTCAGGGTGAGGATCGCGCCATTGCGCCCCTTCATCAGCGGCCGCGCGGCTTTTGCCAGCGCGGGCAGACTGTACGCCGAAATATCGTGGGCGATCCGGAAATTCTCGCGCGTCAGGCCATCGAGGAATTCGCCAGTCAGCGCGTCGCCCGGCGCGAAGCCGATGGAATGGATCAGGATGTCGAAGCCGTCCCAGCGCTTGCCGAGTTCGGTGAATAGTTGCTCGACCTGCGCATCGCTGGTTACGTCACACGGCAGCACGATATCCGAACCAAAGGTCTTTGCTGCTTCGTCCACGCGCCCCTTGAGCTTGTCGTTGACATAGGTAAAAGCCAATTGTGCGCCTTCGCGGTGCATCGCTTCGGCGATGCCCCAGGCGATGGAGCGATGGCTGATGATGCCGGTGATGAGCGCGCGCTTGCCGTGCAGAAATCCCATGGTCGAGTCCCGATGTGTGGCCGTGATGGACGCCGATTCTAGCCGACGCGCCGTACCGCGTCAGTCCGGACTTGCCGCTGCCGTGGCGGATACACCGCCGCGATCCGGCGCTTGCAGGCGCAAACGCTGGCCGGGACGCAATACGGAGCCTGGGGTCAGGTCGTTCCAGCGCAGCAAGTCGGACAACAGCACATGCCCGTCGCGGGCGATGCTCCACAAGCTGTCGCCCGAGCGCACGATGTGGATGTCGGCGAGGGTGTTGGTGCCTGCTCGCGCCGGTTTTGGCGATTCTTCTCCGCGCCCCGGCAGCAGGACGCGCGTTCCCGCGGCGAGCGTGGCATCCGTGGCAAGCGCATTTGCGGCGGCAAGCGTCGGCGCATCCAGGCCATGCGCCTGCGCGAGCACATCCAGCGGCTCGGCGTTGCGCAGCACGATCTCGTGCCATTCGCGCCACAACGGCTGCGACACACGGCTCAATGCCGCTGTCAGTTCGCGGCTTTGTTTCTTCGGAAGCAGCAGCCGGAACGGCCCGGACGGCGACATGCGGCCGCGCAAGTAGCCGGGATTGAGCTGGCGCAGGCGCGCGGCGTCCATGCCCGACATGCGCGCGGCGAGGCTCAGGTCCAGCTGGGCGGGAAGGGGAATCGCCTCCAGTTCGTCGCCGGCGTCGGGTTCCGGCAGTCTGACGTCGAATCGCGACGGGTCCGACACGATGCAGGCAACGGCCAGCAGCTTCGCAAGGTGGCGGTGGGTGTGCGCATCCACGCGCAAGCGCGACAATTCAGCCGCGCTGGAGGGTACGTCGGAATCACCGAGCAATTTGGCAATGCGATAGGGGCCGGCATTGAATGCCATGTCGGACACGCGCCAGTCGCCGAAGCGGTCGTGGTAGCGTTCCAGCAGGTTCAGCGCCGCGTCGGTGGATGCAACGACATCCAGGCGTCCGTCATAGCCGCCACCGATGTGCAGACCGGCTTCGCGCGCGGTGTCCGGAAGCAACTGCCAGATGCCGGCCGCATGATCGCCGGTCGAGGAGATCGGCACGTAGTTGCTCTCGATGTACGGCAGCAGCACGAATTCGCCCGGCATGCCGCGTTCTTCGACGCGTTGCGCAACGTAAAGCAGGAATGGCAGCGCCTGGCGCAACGACTCGGCAAATCCGCTCGGGTCGGCGGCGAACCAATGCGAGAGCCGCGTCACGTCGGGGCTGTAGTCGCAGTCGGCCAGCGCAAAACGGTTGCGCAATTGCTGCCACGCAGAAAGCGCCGGTGCGACTTCGGGTGGCGTGGATGTAGCCGGTGCAGCTTGCGCTTCAGCGGGGACGGTGCTTGGAGTTGTTGCCTGTTCTGGCGCATGCGGCTTTTGCGGCGCGGTGCTGCAAGCCGCAAGCAATACGCAAGCGGCACCCAGGGCCGTGCAGCCACTGCCAAGCAATGCCAGACGCCAATCGCGCTCGCACCTTGGTGGCGAATTCACCGGCATAGGGTGGCTGGCAGGCACGGTGCGCCGCATTCTCGGTTCGCCCCTCCCCGGGCAAAAACGGGCGCGCACTATAGCAGCGAACGGGTAAGCGTCCGTTATCTTGCATCGTGCGGTGCAGCATGCGGGTTTACCCGTTGCCATCGTTTCGCGCACAATCGACGGCTGTGAGCGAAGCACGAAATCCTTCGATGTCCGAAGTTGCCGATATCTATTCCAGTGTGCCGATGCAGGCCTTGCTTGCGCGCGAGATGGCAGCGCTTGCGCCAATCCTGTCTGGCGCATACGGCAACTACGGCTTGATCCTGCGTCCGCGCCAGGCCAGTGCGGATCTGCCGCCGCATCTGCTCGGCACGGTTGCCGAGATGCATGTCGACGAGCGCGGCATGTTCGCCGGTCCCGTGCAGTGCGCGCCGTGGCAATTGCCGTTTGCAAGCGAGAGCTTCAAGGTACTGATCGCGCAGCATGCGCTGGAACGCATTGCCGATGCCGCCGCGTGCGTTGCCGAACTTTCGCGCGTGCTTGCGCCCGAAGGGATTGCGCTTGTTCTCGGGTTCAATCCCTACGGCACCTGGCGGCCGTGGTTGTTGCGACGCGCAAACGATTTGCGTCTTGGTTCTGCTCAAACTTGCAGCGCGCAATTTGCGCGCGAGCGCATCGACACCCTGCAGGTGCGTTTTCCCGGCTTGATGTGGCCGCGCGCGCAAGCGAACGTTGTGAATACGCCGGCCTCGCGGTTCGCCCGCTTCGGCAGTTCATGGCTGCTGATCGCGCGCAAGCGCCGCAGCGCGCTTACGCCGATCCGTTTGCGTAGCGCCGCCCGCGATCCGGGACGGGCCCCGCAACTGGCTCCCGGCGCACACAGGAATGTCGCGTGAGCATTCCCCATGGCGTCGAAATATTTACCGACGGCGCGTGTCTGGGCAATCCCGGACCCGGCGGATGGGCGGCGTTGTTGCGCTACAAGACGGTGGAAAAGGAAATCAGTGGCGGCGAGCGCGAGACCACCAACAACCGCATGGAGTTGATGGCGGCGATTTGTGCACTGGAATCCTTGCGCCGCGGCAGCGTCGTGCGCCTGACCACCGATTCCCAATATGTGCTGCAGGGCATCGAACAATGGTTGCCGCGCTGGCTGGCCAATGGCTGGCGCACCTCCGACCGCAAGCCGGTGAAGAATCAGGATCTGTGGCAGCGCCTGTCCGCTGCCATTTTGCCGCATCGCATACAGTGGCAATGGACGCGCGGACATTCGGGACATCCGGAAAACGAGCGTGTCGACGAATTGGCGCGTGCGGCGGCGCACGCCGCGGCGGAGGCGCGATGAGGCAAGTCGTGCTCGACACTGAAACCACTGGCCTGGAAGTTGGCAAGGGCCATCGCATCATCGAGATCGGCTGCATCGAGCTCATCGAGCGCCGTCCCAGCGGGCGCCATTTCCATCGCTACCTGAATCCGCAACGCATGGTGGACGAAGGCGCACGCGCGGTGCACGGCATCAGCGACGAGTTCCTGGCCGACAAACCGCGGTTCACCGAGGTTGCCGCCGAATTCCTGCAATTCGTCCAAGGCGCCGAGCTGGTTATCCACAATGCCGCGTTCGACCTTGCGTTTCTCGATGCCGAACTCGCGCTGGTCGATCCCGGATTGGGACGCATGACGGATCATGCCAGCGTGCTCGATACCCTGGCGCTGGCGCGCGAAAAATATCCCGGCCAGCGCATTTCGCTGGATGCGTTGTGCAAGCGCCTGAACATCGACAATCGCCATCGCGAATTGCATGGCGCGATGCTCGATGCGCAACTGCTCGCCGATGTCTATCTTGCAATGAGCGGCGGGCAGGGCGATCTTGGCCTGCTCAATGCGCCGCTTGCCGCCGCGACAACACACATCGGGCAACGGCCAGTCACGGATTCGCCGTTGCGCGTGCGTCGGGCAAATGCCGTGGAACACGCGGCGCATGAAACGCGCTTGCAGGCCATCGACAAGGCCAGCAAGGGCCATTGCCTGTGGCGCGCCTGATAGCGTGACGGTATGATCGCCCGGTAGCTCGGACCGGTCCTGGGGAGGAAGGCGATGAAAGCGACGACTGCGCTGCTCACGTCAATTGTCTTGTGCGCAACGGCCGCACGTGCCGAAACCGCGGTCGATGCCATTGCCGCGCACAGGCACATGGGCGTGGCTACCTGCAGCAGCAGCGTCTGCCATGGCGCGTCACAGTCGTTCCGCGATTCCGACATCGCGCAGAACGAATTCGCGATCTGGCAGGAATTCGATCCGCATGCCAAGGCCTACCAGGTACTCGAGCAACCGCGTTCGCAGGCGATCGCGCGCAAACTGGGGCTGGGCGATGCAACCAAGGCCAGGGTTTGCCTGGACTGCCATGCCGACAACGTCCCGGCAAGTGATCGGGGCGAGCGTTTCCAGATCACCGATGGCGTGGGTTGCGAAGCCTGTCATGGCGGCGCCGAGCTGTGGCTGAACTCGCACGCGGATCGCAAGGTTACCCATGCCGACAATCTGGCCAAGGGCATGTATGCGACGGCCGATCCGGTCAAGCGCGCGCAATTGTGCCTGTCATGCCACATGGGCGAAAAGGAGCGCATGATCACGCACCGGATCATGGGCGCCGGCCATCCGCGGCTTTCGTTCGAGCTGGATACCTTCACCTGGCTCAAACCGCACTACAAGATCACGGCGAACTGGATCAAGCGCAAGGGTGACTGGAATGGCGTGCGCGACTGGGCCGTGGGCCAGGGTGTCGCGGCCGAAAACCTGCTCGATCTGCTGGTCGATCCGAAAACCGGTTGGCAGGGCATCTTCCCGGAACTCGTGCTGTTCAATTGCCAGGCCTGCCACAAGCTGATGAAGGACAACAGCTGGGGGCCGCGTCAAGGCACCGGCCTCGGCCCCGGCGTGGTCCGACTCAACGACGCGAACCTGGTGACGTTTCGCTATGCGCTGGCGCCGGTGGACAAATCCGTGGCGCAACGCGTGTTCGAACAGACGCGCGCGTTGCACCAGGCCACCACGCAGAGCCGCGATGCCACGTTCGCCGCGGCGCGCAATCTGCGCGGCACTCTGGAATCGATCCTGCCCAAGGTGGCCGCGTACGACTATGCCGCGACGAGCCTGAATCCGGTCCTCGATGCCATGCTTGCCGATGCGAGCAGTGGTGAATTCCGTGATTACGCGGCAGCCGAGCAGGCGGCGATGGCTTCCGAGTCCATCGTCCTGGCGTTCGAGAACGACGGCAAGCTCGACAAGGCCAGGGCGGCGACGTTGCACACAAGACTCGATGCCTTGTATGCGACCGTGAAGGACGAGGACCGCTATTCGATGACGCCGTTCGTGGCCGCGTTGAAGGATTTGCGCGCCGCCGCGCCATGAGTTGCATGCGATGACCGAAAACGTCCAGGTATCCGGCTACAGATTGGTACAGAAAATCGGCGAAGGCGGGATGGCCACGGTCTACCTGGCCATGCAAGAGTCGCTCGATCGCGAAGTGGCGCTGAAGATCATGGCGCCGACGTTGGCAGCGAACGAGACGTTCCGCGAACAGTTCATGAAGGAAGGCCGCATCGCGGCCAAGTTGACCCATCCGCACCTGATGACCGTGCACGACATCGGCTCGGAGAAAGGTGTCTATTACCTCGCCAGCGAATACCTTCCGGCCGGCACCCTGCGCGATCGCATGCAGCGACTCAATACGGCTGAAGTGCTCGAGATCGTCCGCGACGTGGCATCCGGACTTTCCTATGCGCATGAAATGGGTTTCGTGCATCGCGATGTGAAGCCCGGCAATATCATGTTCCGCAGCAATAATTCGGCGGTGCTTGCGGACTTCGGCATCGCCAAGGCGATCAAATCGGTAAGTGCGGCGACGATGGCTGGCAATGCGATCGGCACCCCCGACTACATGAGTCCGGAACAGGCGCAGGCGACGCCGGTGGATGGGCGTTCGGACTTGTACAGTCTTGGCGCCGTGCTGTTCGAGTGCCTGGCCGGGCACAAGCCCTACGAGGCTGGCGACGCGTATGCCGTCGCCTTGATGCATGTGACCGAGCCGGTGCCCAAGCTGCCGGAAAAACTCGGCTGGCTGCAACCCCTGATCGACAAGTCGATGGCCAAGCAACCGGACGACCGGTTTGCAACCGGCGATGCCTTTGTGGCCGAACTCGATCGCCTGCTCGCTGCGAATCCGAAGATGGATGCGGTGATGCGCGAATCGCGCAGCGCACGCCGGCGTGCAGTGGCGGCGGCCAAATCCTCGTCTTCCGCGGCGACCGTGCCGAGCGGCAAAAGATGGATTTTCGCAGGTGCTGGCGTCGCCACGGCGGTCGTAGTGGCTGGATTGTCATGGTGGTGGTGGCATGGCAAGCCGGCGTCACCAGCCGCGTCGGTAACTGCCGGTGTCCCGCCACAAACCGAATCGGCATTGGTCGCCCCGGCGCCAGTGCCCGATCCTGCCGCGGCAGCCGACGCCGCACTCGCGCAACTGGACCTGCCCACCTTGCTTTCGCGAGGTGGCGAATATTTTGCCTATGGCCAGAAAAACGGCGGCGAGAAGATGAGTTTCCCGCCTGGCGACAATGCCGTGGACTTGTTCCACGAGGCGCTCAAGCGCGATCCCGGCAACGCGCAGGCAACGCAAGGGTTGCAGAAGATCGCGGACTTCTACGCGAACGGTGCGCAGGCCGCGCTCAAGAACGGGTTGTACACGGGTGCGGATGTGCTGGTGGAATCGGGATTGCGCGCCGACCCGAAAAATGCCGCCTTGCTGCAACTCAAGGCGCAACTGGCGAAAGCTGAAAACGGCGGTTGAACGATCAGCGGTCGCGGATAAGGATGACCGTTACATTATCCGATCCGCCGCCTTCCAATGCGGCCAGGATCAGGTGATCGACGCATTCCTGCGCGGACAGATCCTGGCGCGCCAATACGGCGCCGATGTCCTTGTCGTCGACTTCCTCGGTCAAACCATCCGAGCACAGCAGTACCTGCATGCCCGGTTGCAAGGTGCCGCGGATCGTCTCCACGCGCAGGCTTTCCGGATCGGTAACGCCCAACGCCTGGGTCACGACATTGCGGTGCGGGTGGGTGCGCGCCTGTTCGTGCGTGATCGCACCCTGCTGGATCAGCTCCTGCACATAGGAGTGATCGCGTGAAAGTTGCTTGAGCTCGCCATTCCACAGGTAGACACGGCTGTCGCCAACCCAGCAGATTTCGTAGTCGTTGCCGTGCAGGCGCATTGCGGCAATCGTGGTGCCCATCGGCAGCGCTTCTGCCTTCTTGCTCGAATGCAGGATGATTTCCTCGTCCGCCCGTTGCACCGCCTGGGCCAGCGGCATGCCGGCCCCAATCTCGCGCACCACCGCGTCGCGTGCGATCGCGCTGGCGACTTCGCCATGTTCGTGCCCGCCCATGCCATCGGCAACCAGCCACAGGCCAAGCTCGGCATCGGCGTAATAGGTGTCTTCGTTGTGCTCGCGGCGCAAACCGACATGGGAGCTGTGGCCGAACTCGATCATGCTGACAGTGTCATCCCCGGGCGCTGGCCAATCGGGCTATGGCCAACCTGCGCGACGCCCATAGCATGCCGTGTCCACGGCCGTGCGCGCAAGTAGACTCCGCGGTGCGGGTTGCCGTGCATCCTCAGAACTCGATGCGGATTCCGACGGACAAGCGGTCGGCGTGTGCGCCGGCGCGGCCGGCCATGTGTTCGTAGTACACATATGCGGAGCGCCCTTGCGCGAACACCGCGTTCAGGCCCAGGCCGAGGTTGAAGTAGTTGGAATCCGGCGCCTTGTCGGTCAGCGATATCGGCGTCTGCGTCGGGTCGGCGAGGAAGCGCACCACGACGGTCTGCGGGTCGTTGCGGAACTCGTGGTTCCATTCGACGACGGCGTTCGGCACGAGCACGCCCCAGTCGGTGCTCATGGTGTAGCTCACGCGCGCACCCGCAACGCCCAGCATCGAACTGAGGGATCGGCCTGCCACGGACGTGCCGAGCCCGGCACCCGCCGAGCCAGGGTCGGACATCGTTTCGCTGAAACCGTCCAGGCTCGTGTGCGAATACACGCCACGCAGATAGGGGCTGAATGTCCACGCCTTGCGATTGAAATCGCGTCCCGTCGACAGCGAGAACGAATTCTGGTCGCCACTGGGCGATGCGAGGGCGGTTTGCGCTACCGTGGTGGTGCCGCCCGACAGGCTCGCGATCTGGTAAGAGATGGTGCGGCTCAGGTCGAAATCGAGCTTGTCGAAAATCAGCGAGCCTTCGACGTACCAATCGCCACGATACCAGCTGAAGTAACCATTCAGGCTGTAGCCGTCGACGTCGGTCTTGCCTGCGTTGGCGTCGAAGCTGGAATTGTTCTGGTTATAACCGAGCGCCGCGCCAGCCACGAATGAATCGGTGAAGCGATAGTCAACGCCGGCGGTCAGCGAGGCATTGTGGTAGTCGAATCCCGGGCGTAACGCGGTGGCATCGAAGCCGCCACGTTCGATCATGCCGGTGGCGAAGAATCCCCAGCGCGAAAAATCCTTGCCGACTTCATCATTGTTGGCCGGATCCTTGCGGAACAGGTCGCCGAGCATGGCCAGCGGCAAGCCGTGGCCGTCGAGGTTGAAGGTCAGGCCGCCTGCACTGAACCCGCTCGTGCCTTGGCGCAACTCGGCAAAGCGCGTGTTGAGATTGTCGAACTGGCCCTGCTGCACGCCCTGTGCCATGGCGCGCTGCGGCAGCGCCTTGTTGTTGAGCATGGCGTCAAGCGCATCCGGCACCTGTTGGGGATTGCTGCCTGATCCGATCACGAGTTCCGAGCAACGCTGCAGGAAGTCCTTTTGCTGCGCTGTCAACGGCGCGGTTGAAGTGGCAAGGGCCGGGCAGGCCTTGTCGATGGTGTTCGCAACTCCAATTTGGGCTGGTGACAGGCCAGGCAGATTTCCCACGCCGTTGCTGAAGGTGAACGACAGCGGCGGGATGCTGGAAATGCCTGCGATTTGCGCCGAGACCGTATAGCTGCCCGGAAGGACAACGGTGAGCGTGTTCTGCGCAGTTCCGTCTGCGCCGGTCGGGGTATTTGCATTGGCCAGGCTACCGGTTGCGCCGGTGACGCTCCACTGGATTACCGCGCCAGGTACGGTCGTGCCATCGGTCGAGGCGAGCTTGACCACCAGCGGTTGCGATGGCTGATTGGGCACGAGAGCCTGGTTGTTGCCGGATACGATCGTAAAGACCGTGCTGCCGGAGCTGATTTTTGGAATCGCGATCGCACTGAACGTGATGCTGCCGGCTCCGGCCACGGTCGCTTGCACAAGATTGGTGCCGGGGTTTGTGCCGAGCGTCAGGGTATTGCTGGTGCGTCCGCTGGCGTCGGTGACAGTTTGCGACGAAGCAAGGCTGCCACCGCCTTGCAACACCGTCCACGTCACCGCGATGCCGCCCAAGGCGGCCGGACTCGAAGACTGCACGCCGCTACCGCTGGATCCGGCTGGGCCGATCTGCACGACAAACGGTTGCAACGTCGTGCCGACCTGGCCGGTTTGGCTGCTGCCACTGATGGCGTTTACTGCAGGAGCATAGGCGGTCGCATTGAAGGTCACCTGGCTGCCACCCACGCTGGCCTGGATTGTTATCGGCCCGGGTGCAGTGCCATAGGTGAACGTGATCGAGGCGTTGCCATTGCCGTCGCTGATCGAGCTGGTTGCGCCGAGCGTGGCCTGACCGCTGCTGACTGTCCACGCTACGGACTGGTTGGCCACGGGAACGCCGTTGGAGGTCAATTGGACGGTTAGCGGAGCGCTTGCAGGAGTGCCTGCGGGACCACTTTGGTTGTTGCCCGACACGATCTGCAAGGCGGATTGCATGGTCGTGAGGTTGTAATCCTGGATGTAAGGATCCGCGCCTTGCGTGGCGCAAAGGTTGCAGAACGCCCTGACCAGTACAGGTCCCGGCGTCGGTCCGAGGACTATGTGGACCGATGTGGGTAGTGAGAACGGACCGGCACCTGACGGCAAAGAGATGCTGTCGTCATAACGTGGGCCGTTGCCTTCGACGATCGTCGCGCTGCCTTTGAGAACTTGCCAGACTATGGTGATCGAACCACCGTCACTACCGGCCTTGATCTTCAAGGCGGCAGCGAGAGGCAGTGGCAGGGAAGCATTGGGCGAGCCGGTCTGGTTGTTGCCGCCCACATACGCCAGCGTCGGTGCGTAGGCGCCGTTGGATTGGGCCTCTACTTGCGTGGCCGTATTGCCAAGCACAACGCACGAGATCAGTAAAAGTGCGCGGATTGCTTGTCCTGCTTCAGAAAATGCGCAACGCATGACACTTACCCCCCCATGACCGCCCTATAATGAAGAGTATAGCGGCAAATCCTGCGCATGCAGGCTCATACCACTGCGGGAGAACGTCATGGGGATGCTCGGAACTTTGCGCTGTAGCTTGCGGCCAGTTGCCCTGGCTGCCGGCTTCGTGTGTGCGGGAATCGTGGGCCTGTGCGTGCAGGTTCAACCGGCGCAGGCCACGGTCACCACGCGCAATCCGGAGGACCTGCTGATCGTCGATTGCCTGCTGCCGGGCCAGGTGCGCAAGCTTGGCCGCTCGACCTCGTTCATGAGCGCGCGTCGGCCGATTCGCACCACGCAATCCGATTGCGAAATTCGTGGCGGCGAATATGTGTCCTACGATCGCGCCAATTACGAAACCGCGCTCAAGGTCTGGATGGGGCAGGCCGATTCCGGCGATGCCGAAGCGCAAAACTATGTGGGCGAGATCTATCTCAAGGGACTCGGCACCGAGCCCGATTACGCCAAGGCGCGCGCGTGGTTCGAGAAAGCCGCCGCGCAAGGCGACAAGCGCGCGCGCATCAATCTGGGTTACCTGTACGAACAGGGTCTGGGCGTTCCCAAGGACCTCGCCAAGGCCTTGAACCTGTACGGCGAGGCTTCCGGCGTCGACAACGACAAACTGGTTTTCGCATCCACCGTCACCGCGCAGGTGCAGGAAGCGAAGAACGAATCGGCATCCCTGCGCGAGCAGCTGACGGCCGAACAGCAGAAGTCTTCGCAATTGCGCGCGCAGGTTGGCAAGCTGCAATCCGAACTGCGGCAAAAGCAGCAGAACTACCAGAAATCGCAGAGCGAACTGGACAATGTGAGGCGCAAGCTCGACGCTGAACAGGCACGTGCGGGCATCGACAAGAATCCGGATTTCGTCAAACTGCAGACGGATACGCAGGCGCGCGAAAAGGATTTGGCCGCACAGCGCGACGCACTCAAGGCGCAGCAGGATACCAGCGCGAAGCAGCTTGCCGACGCCGAAGACCAGATTGCAAAGTTGAAGACGCGCGAGCAGGAATTGCTGGCGCAGAAATCCTCGCCGGACAACGATCAGGCACTCACCTCGCTGCGCGCTTCGGCGTCGCAGATGGACGCGGCCTTGCGCGAAGGCCGCGAACGCATGCAGCTCGTGCAGAAGCAGATGGCGCAGAACGACCAGCAGCGCCAGGAAGCGCAGGCCAAGTTCGATCAGGCGCGCGCGCAGCTCGCGCTCGAGCACGCACAGAACGAAAACTCGAAGCAATTGCTCAAACTGATGGAAGCGCAGCTTTCGGAAAAGCGCCAGGAACTTGCCAGCCAGCGCAGCCAGATGGCCAGCTTGCAGGCCCAGATCGATGGCACGAAGTATGCGTCGCTGCCTTCCGGTTTCACCACCGCCAGCCTGACTGGTGATTTGCGCGTGGAAATCCTGCAACCGTCATTGGCCCTCACGCGCGGCCTGAACAAGCCGGCGGCCTCGGTGCCGCCCGCGCAGAACGGCATCGACGTGGTCGGGCGCGTGCAGGCGCCGGCGGGCCTGACCTCGGTCACGCTCAATGGCCAAACGGTCACGGTCGGCGCTGGCGGGGTATTCAAGACCCATGTGGCATTGACGGGTGGCAACGATACGGCCGTGCGCGTGGCCGCAGCGGACAAGTCCGGTGGCGAGGCAGTCCTTGATTTCATGCTGGTCCCGGGACCCGGCGGCAAGGCGGCGCGGGAAACTGCTCCACGCGGTCAGGCGTTGCCACCAAGCGTGCACCTGGGCAAGTACTACGCCTTGATCATCGGCAACGACAGCTATGCCGCGTTCCCGGCGCTGGCCAGCGCGGCCGAAGACGCCAAGGCCGTGGGCGGCGTGTTGCAATCGCGCTATGGCTACGACGTGAAAACGCTCACCAACGCGAACCGTTTCGAAATCCTGTCCGCGCTCAACGACCTGCGCGAAGCCTTGACCGACAAGGACAACCTGCTGGTGTATTACGCGGGGCACGGCGAAATCGATGCGCAGCGCCAGGGCTACTGGCTGCCGGTGGATGCGCAGCTCAACCAGCCCAACAGCTGGATTTCCAACCGTGCGATCAGCGACATTCTCACCACCATGCAGGCCCGACACGTGCTGGTGATCGCCGACTCGTGCTATTCGGGCACGATGACGCGCTCGGCGCTGGCGACGTTTGGCGGCGGCATGGCCGACAACGTATGGGGCGATTGGGTCAAGACCATGGTGGCCGGGCGCTCACGCACGGCATTGACCTCGGGCGGCGTGCAGCCGGTCGCGGACGCAACGAGCAAGGGCGGGCATTCGGTGTTTGCCACGGCGCTGCTGACCGTGTTGCGCGACAACAACCAGTTGCTGACCGGTCAGGAGATGTTCCGCGAGATTGCCGCCGGCATGGCCCTGCGCAGCGCGAACGCCGGCTTGCAGCAGGCGCCGGAATACGCGCCGATCCAGTTCGCCGGACACGAGGCGGGCGAATTCTTCCTGCAACCGGAAAATGCCGGCCGCAAGACTGCCGCCATCGCCAGTGGACGCAACGACGGCGTATAGCAATTGACGAGCCGCTACGCCCGTTTGCGGCGTAGCGGCGATTTGACGACGCTGGCGGCGCCCGCCATCGCCTTGCCAATGCCGGCAATCGCACCTTTGACCGCGCCCAGTGACCACGCCACGATGCGGCGCTCGTCGATGCCGGAAAAGGCGCGCAGCGCGTCTGGCATGCCGGCGATGGGTGCCTGCGGCAGTCGCGCCACGGCTTGCGCGCGCTTGCCGATCGCGTAGGTAACCGATGCGTTTGCGAGTGCCGAGGAAACGATGGCGGCTACCGGCAGCGCACGCCGCGCCACCAGGTTCCCGGCGCTGCGCAGCAGGTGATGCAGCAGGCCGCGGCCGATAGCATCACCGGCCACGCTCGCGCCGGTCCCGAACAGTAGCACATTGTGTACAAGTGTATTTTGCAGCGCGGCAGGCAGGTTCAGCCCGTAGAGGCGGAATGTTTCCTCGATGAGCTCGTGCTGGGTTGCCGCCAGCATTTCCGCATCGATGAGTTCACCGAACACCACGCCGAGAGCCTTGCCGAGTCCGGGCAGGGATTCCGCCGCTGCGGTGCAGGCGCCGATGGTCGCGGCGCGCACGCACTTGCGCCGCAACAGCGCAAGAAACTCTTTCGCGTGCACATCCGATGGCCGTGCAGGATGACGAATTGCAATGATTTCGCGGCTGTGGGCGACGAGGGACTTCATGCGCGCATGCTAACAGCTGGAAAGCGCATCGGTTATCCTGCCCACCTGTGGAACCGCACATGCAATCGCTCGAACATCACGACACCATACGCGCCGTCGTCTGGACCGATGGCGCTTTGCGCCTGCTCGATCAGCGCCGTCTGCCTTTTGTCGAAACCTGGCTGGATTGCCGCAGTGCGGATGAAGTCGCTGGCGCCATTCGCGATCTGGTCGTGCGCGGCGCGCCGGCCATCGGCATTGCGGCAGCGTGGGGCGTGGTGCTCGCGGCCCGGCAAAACGCAGACCTCGATGCAGCGATCGCGCGCCTGCGCGCGGCACGGCCGACGGCGGTCAATTTGATGTGGGCGCTGGAGCGCATGCGCGCGCGCATCGCCGCCGGCGCTGGTACCGCGGCGCTGGAGCGCGAAGCGCAAGGCATCCAGGACGAAGACCTCGCCGCCAACCGGCGCATGGGCGAACTCGGCGCCGCATTGATCGCGCCGGGTTCGAGCGTGCTTACGCATTGCAACACCGGATCGCTCGCCACCGCTGGTTTCGGCACTGCACTCGGTGTAATCCGCGCAGGCTTCGCCACTGGAAAAATCGCACAGGTCTATGCCGGCGAGACGCGGCCCTGGCTGCAGGGCGCGCGCCTGACGATCTGGGAGCTGTTGCGCGACGGCATTCCCGCCAAACTGATCGCCGATTCAGCGGCTTCGCATCTGATGAAATCAGGCGCCGTGCAGTGGGTGATCGTCGGCGCCGACCGCATTGCGGCGAATGGCGACACCGCGAACAAGATCGGCACCTACCAGCTTGCCATCGCCGCGCGCCATCATGGCGTCAAGTTCATGGCCGTGGCACCGTCCTCGACTGTCGACATGCAAACCGCGACGGGCAACGATATCGACATCGAGTTGCGCGATCCCAACGAGTTGTTCGCCGTGGGCGGACAGCGCACGGTGGTCGAAGGCGCGCAAGCCTGGAATCCGGTGTTCGACGTCACGCCGCACGCGTTGATCAATGCGCTGGTGACAGAGCGCGGCGTGATCGAGCATCCGAACGCGGAGCGCCTGCGCGCGGTATTCGGCGCATGAAATCGCACTTGCGCCGGCTGGCGATGTTCAGCCTTGTCGGCGTGGTCGGATTCATCGTCGATGCCGGCGTGTTGCAGCTGCTGGTGCTTGGCCTGGCCTGGGACCGTTACACCGGGCGGCTGATTTCCTTCCTGTTCGCGGCCACGGCGACCTGGCTGCTCAACCGGCGCTACACGTTCCGCGGCCCGCGCAAGCATTCGCTCGGCGTGGAATGGGCACGCTACATCCTCGCCATGAGTGGCGGATTCGCGTGCAATTTCGCCGCGTATTCGGCACTTGTATACTTTTTCAATGTCGACCGGCAATGGCTGATCCTCGCCGTTGCCGCCGGTTCCGTGGCCGGCCTCGGAGTCAATTACACGGCCTCGCATTACTGGGTCTATCGGCACCAGCGCAGGCCTGTGGCGGAGAGCGGCGCAGACAGTGGAAAATGACCACAAAAAACGGGCGTTCCTCGCAATGAAATCAAGGCCTTGCGCTGCGTCGCCGGATGCCGGAATGTGGTAGAATTTCAAGGTTGGAAAATCCCAGTCCGGGGCCCGTGCAAGGCGGGTCCTGAAACCTAAAAAATTCCAGGGAAAAAACCTCAATGGCGGAGCTTGCCAAAGAAGTCATTCGCGTCAATATCGAAGACGAAATGCGGAAGAGTTCTCTCGATTACGCGATGAGCGTGATCGTCGGTCGCGCCCTGCCGGATGTGCGTGATGGTCTCAAACCCGTGCATCGACGCGTGCTGTTCGGCATGTACGAGGCGAACAACGTCTGGAATCGCGCCTATGTGAAATGCGCGCGCATCGTCGGCGACGTGATGGGTAAATTCCATCCGCACGGCGACTCGTCGATTTACGACGCGCTGGTGCGCATGGCCCAGGATTTCTCGCTGCGTTATCCGCTGGTCGACGGGCAGGGCAACTTCGGTTCGGTCGACGGCGACAACGCTGCGGCGATGCGCTACACGGAATGCCGGCTTGAACGGCTGGCGTCTGATCTGCTCGCCGACATCGACAAGGAAACCGTCGATTTCCAGCCGAACTACGACGAGAAGGAATTCGAGCCGACGGTACTGCCCACGCGCGTGCCAAATCTGCTCGTCAACGGTTCCGCCGGCATCGCCGTGGGCATGGCCACGAACGTGCCCCCGCACAACCTGGGTGAGATCGTCGATGCGACGATCGCGGTGATCGACAACCCGGATATTTCCTTCGAGGAATTGCTGCGCCTGGTGCCGGGCCCGGATTTCCCCACCCACGGCATCATCAACGGCGCGGCCGGGATCATCGAGGCCTACAAGACCGGTCGCGGCCGCATCTATGTGCGCGCCAAGGCCGACATCGAAACCGAAGACAACGGTCGCGAAACGATCATCGTTACCGAGCTGCCGTACCAGGTGAACAAGAAGCGCCTGATCGAAGCGATCGCCGAACTGCACAAGGAAAAGAAGATCGAGGGCATCTCCGAACTGCGCGACGAATCCGACAAAGACGGCCTGCGCATCGTTTTCGAAGTGCGCAAGGACACCATGGCCGAGGTGCTGCTGAACAACCTGTACCAGCAGACGCAGATGCAAGTGACGTTCGGCATCAACATGGTCGCCCTCGTCGACGGCCAGCCGCAACTGCTCACGCTCAAGCAGATCCTCGCAGCGTTCGTGCGCCATCGCCGCGAAGTCGTCACCCGGCGCACGATTTTCGAACTGCGCGAAGCGCGCAAGCGCGCACACGTGCTTGAAGGCCTCACCGTCGCGCTCGCCAACATCGACGAGATGATCGAGCTGATCAAGACCTCCGAATCCGGCGACGTCGCCAAGCAACGCATGCTCGCCAGGGTCTGGGAAGCGGGCCTGGTGCGTACCCTGCTCGCCGCGGCGGGCGCCGATGCATCGAAACCTGAAGACCTGCCGCCGGGAGTTGGCCTTTCGGCTGCCGGTTACCAGCTGACCGAAATCCAGGCACAGCAGATCCTGGACATGCGCCTGGCCAAGCTCACCGGCCTGGAGCAGGAAAAGCTCACCGACGAATACAAGGAATTGCTGACCACGATCCAGGGCCTGCTCGCGATCCTGATGGATGCGGACAAACTGCTCGCGGTGATCCGCGCGGAACTCACCCAGATCAAGGCGCAGTACGGCGACACGCGCCGCACGGTGATCCAGGCCAGCCAGGAAGACCTCGACGTGCTCGACCTGATCGCGGCGGAAGACGTCGTGGTCACGTTGTCGCACGCCGGTTACGCCAAGCGCCAGCCAGTGAGCGTGTATCGCTCACAGCGCCGCGGCGGCAAGGGTCGCTCCGCGACGAACATGAAGGAAGAGGATTTCGTCGAAAAATTGTGGGTCGTCAACACCCACGACACCCTGCTCACGTTCACCAGCCTCGGTCGCGTGTACTGGCTCAACGTGCACAAGATTCCGGATGCCGGCCCGAATGCTCGCGGCCGCCCGATCGTCAACCTGCTGCCGCTGGAAGAAGGCGAGAAGATCCAGGCTGTCTTGCCGGTGCGCGATTACGCCGAGGATCGTTTCGTGTTCTTCGCCACGCGCAACGGCACGGTCAAGAAGACGCCGCTGAAGGAATTCGAATTCCAGTTGCAGAAAGGCAAGCTCGCGATCGGCCTCGACGAGGGCGACGGGCTGGTCGAAGCCGAGCTGACCGACGGCAAGTGCGACATCGTGCTGTTTGCGTCAAACGGCAAGGCCGCGCGCTTCGCCGGCGGCGAAGTGCGTCCGATGGGCCGTACCGCGCACGGCGTGCGCGGCATGCGACTGACCGGCGCTGCGCGCGTCGTGTCGATGATTGTCGCCGACGAGCGCACCGAGGCGGAAAATTGCGACGTGCTTACCGCGACGGAACGTGGCTTCGGCAAGCGTTCCGCGCTCGCCGATTTTCCGCGCAAGGGCCGTGGCTCGCAAGGCGTGATAGCGATCCAGTGTTCGGAACGCAACGGCGCGCTGGTCGCGGCGACCGTACTCGACGATTCCCACGAACTGATGCTGATTTCCGACCAGGGCACCCTGGTGCGCACACGTGCTGCCGAAGTAGCTCGCGTGGGCCGCAACACGCAGGGCGTCACCCTGATTCGCCTGCCGGAAGAGGAAAAGCTCATCGGTGTGGTGCGCGTGGATTCGCTCAACGGCGACGACGCCGAAGAAACGGAATCCGCTGACGCGCCGCAGCCGACGGCCTGAAGAAACCTCCCGCTGATTGCGGGAGGCGGTTTCAGGCAAGCGTTTCCAACATCGCCTCGGCGGCGGATACTTTGAATTCGCCCGGCGCCTCGATGTTGAGTTTCTTCACGACGCCATCCTCGGCATAAAGGGCAAAGCGCTTGCCGCGCATGCCGAGGCCGAACGCAGTGCCGTCCATATCGAGTCCCAGCGCTTTCGAGAACGTGCCATTGCCGTCGGCGAGCATGCGAAGGTTTTCCGGCACTTTCTGGTTCTTCGCCCAGGCATCCATCACGAACGCGTCATTGACGGCGAGGCATGCTACATCGATGCCCTTGTTCGTGAACTTGGCAAGGTTCTCGACATAGCCGGGCAAATGCTTGGCCGAGCAAGTCGGCGTGAATGCGCCGGGCACCGAAAACAGCACCACCTTCTTGCCCTTGAAGATTTCGTCCGTGCTGATTGCCTGCACGCCGTCCTTGAGGTAATTGAGCGTGGCGTTGGGAATGCGGTCGCCGATCTGGATCGTCATGGGCTGTCCTTCGATGATTTTGGAGGCTCCATGATAGCGGCGCCATGGCGCCGGCGACACCCTTGAAAGTGGGGACGGCGCCCACAACTGGTGCGCATGCGGGCCTGCAGTGCCCGATCCACAGCAACGGAGGCAATCATGGCAATCGTACGTTATGAGCCCTGGGGCCAGTTCGACCGCTTCCAGGAAGAGATGAAACAGGTTTTCGGCCAGTTCTTCGGCGAAAACGGCGACCAGTCCAACGTGGTGACCAGCCAGTGGGCGCCGCGCGTCGATATCCGCGAGGAAGAAAAGCGTTTCGTGATCCTCGCCGATATCCCCGGAGTCGACCCCAAGGACATTGAAATCAGCATGGACAAGGGCATCC
>JAFEFD010000559.1 GCA_018240765.1 Pseudomonadota bacterium
CCGATGTCCTCGTCGGTTTCCTCGCAGAAGCCGTAGCGGCCTTCCTCGATACGCTTGAGCGCCTTGTCGATCTTGGCGATCAGCTTGCGGTAGCGATCGCGGGTGCGCAGTTCCAGCGAATTCTCGGTCTCGCGCGTGGCACGCTCGGCTTCGTCGCCGACATCGCGCACCTCATCGCGCAAGTTGTCGATGGTCTGCTTGGATTCCTCGACCAGATCCTCGCGCCATTTTTGCAGCTTGGCACGGAAATACGCGAGTTGCTTCGGTCCCATGTACTCCTCGCGCACACTGGGCCGGTAATTGGCCGGCAGGTCGATCACGGTGGTGCTGGGCAGCGCGTAACGGCCATCTTCACGGGCAACGGAATCCTTGTCGGCAAGAACCCCCGTTTTTCCCTTTTTAGGAGCGGCGGCAGGTTTGTGCGGCGCCGCCTTCTTCGCCGACTTGGCGGGCGGCACCGGACGCGCGGCCTTCTTCGCGACCGGCTTGTGTGCCAGCTTGTGCGCAGACTTCTTCGCGACAACTTTCTTTGCCGGCTTCGCGGCGGATTTCGCACGTGCGACGGGCTTGGGCACGGGTTTGCGCGCTGCCGCCTTCTTGGCCTTGTGAGCCGCGGCGGGCTTCTTCGGCGCAGGCTTCTTTGCGGCAGGTGTGGATTTCGCTTTCGCCATCATATTCACCAACATTGTCCCTCAGCGGGCGCGTGTTATAGCCTAAGCACTCCCCCACTTCAACCCTTTCAGTGACCCGCTTCGTCCTGTTCCTGCTCGCCGCCTACAAGCGCGTACTCAGCCCGCTGTTTGGCGCGCGCTGCCGCTTCCACCCGAGCTGCTCGGAATACGCGCGCATCGCGGTAGCGCGTTTCGGCGCCGGACGCGGCGGATTGCTTGCCCTGTGGCGCGTCGCACGCTGCCAGCCGCTGTGTCGCGGTGGATTCGATCCGGTGCCGGAAACGTTTACCATGCGCCGTTGCCCTACGGAAAACCACACGCATGAGTGATTGGCTGATCACCAACGCCGACATCGTCAACGAAGGCCGGCGTTTCCATGCCGATTTGCGCGTGCGCAGCGGCCGCATCGATGCCATCGCGCCGAAACTGGCGGCCAAACCCGCTGAACGCGTGTTCGACGCGTGCGGACGTGTGTTGATCCCCGGCATGATCGACGACCATGTGCATTTCCGCGAGCCCGGTTACACGGCCAAGGCCGACATCGCCTCGGAATCGCGCGCGGCGGCAGCTGGCGGCGTGACCAGTTTCATCGACATGCCGAACACGAATCCAGCGACGTTGACGCACGCGTTGCTGGACGACAAATACGCTTTGGCAGCGCGAAGCTCGGCCATCAATTTCGCCTTCTATTTCGGTGCCAGCAACGGCAATCTGGACGCGATCCGTACGCTCGATCCGCGCACCGTGCCCGGCGTGAAGGTGTTCCTGTGCGAATCGACCGGAAACCTGTGCGTGAGCGATCCGGCAACGCTGGACGGCGTGTTCCGCGACTCGCCCGTACTCGTGGCCGTGCATTGCGAAGACGACCGCATCGTGCACGCCAACATCGACCGCGCCAAGGCGCAGTACGGCGATGCCATCCCGATGCGCATGCATGCGGACATCCGCTCGCGCCAGGCCTGCTTCGAATCGACGCAGTGGGCCGTGGAAACCGCGCGCCGCCACGGCACGCGCCTGCATGTGCTGCATGTTTCCACCGCCGACGAGCTGGCCCTGTTCGAGTCCGGCCCGATTGCGGGCAAGCGCATCACCGCTGAAACCTGCGTGCATTTCCTGCGCTACACCGACGCGGACTACACGACGCTGGGCGGCAAGCTCAAGTGCAATCCGTCGATCAAGGCCGCGTCCGACCGCGACGCACTGCTGCGCGCGCTCATCGATACACGCCTGGACATCCTCGCCACCGACCACGCACCGCATCTGCTCGAGGAAAAGGCACAGCCCTACACGCGCTGCCCGTCGGGCATCCCGCTGATCCAGTTCGCGCTGCAATCGGCGCTTGAACATGTGTTCGACGGCAAGCTGACGCTGGAGCGTCTGGTCGAGACGACGTCGCATGCGCCGGCGACGCTGTTCGCGATCAAGGACCGCGGTTTCCTGCGTGAGGGCTATTTCGGCGACCTTGCCCTGATCGACCTTGAAATGCCGCAGGCCGTGAAGCGCGATGACGTGCTTTCCAAATGCGGCTGGTCGCCGTTCGAAGGCGATACGTTTCGCGCGTCCATCGCTGCAACCTGGGTCAACGGAAACCTGGTGTGGAATGCCGGCAAGCTCGATGGCGCATCCCGCGGACAGCGGCTGGAGTTCACCCGGTGATCACATTCTTTTCGTCATTCCGGGGCCGCCGAAGGCGGAGCCCGGAATCCAGTTCTTTCTCTCCAGGATCGATAAAAGCCAAGAACTGGATTCCAGCTTTCGCTGGAATGACGAGCGTATTGGTCGCAGCGGCATCATTTGCGGCCGAGCCACTCCGACTGTCCGAGCATCTGCAACAAGGCCAACTCGTCATCGGCCACGCGCCGCCTGGTTCACGGATCGAATTCGACGGACGAAAACTGCGCATCGGCAACGATGGCACGTTCGTGTTCGGACTGTCGCGCGACGCCGCGCCACGCGAAGAATTGAAGATCAGTGATGCGGGTGGCAAAGCGCGCACGTTCGCCTTCGACGTCGAGCAACGCACCTACCCGACCGAACGCGTCAACGGCCTGCCGCAGCAGACCGTCACGCCGAAACCCGAGATCCTCGCGCGCATCGAACGCGAACAGGCGGCGGTGCAGGCCGCACGCACGCGCGACGACGCACGCGAGGATTTCCTGCACGGATTTTCCCTGCCGGTCGAAGGCGCGCGCATCAGCGGCGTCTACGGCAGCCAGCGCATCGACAATGGCGTGCCGAAGGCGCCGCACATGGGCCTTGACATGGCGGTGCCAGCCGACACGCCGGTGCATGCGCCAGCCGATGGCATCGTCAGTTTCGCCGCGAAGGACCTGTTCCTGACCGGCGGCACGGTGCTGATCGATCACGGTTATGGGCTGGACTCATCGTTCCTGCACCTGAGCCGCGTCGACGTGAAAGTCGGCGAGCGCACCCGCCGCGGCCAGGTCATCGGCCTTGCCGGGATGACCGGCCGCGCGACCGGCCCGCATGTGCACTGGGGATTGAACTGGTTCGAGGTGCGCCTGGATCCGGCGCTGCTGCCCAAGCCCGGAAATTGAAATCGGATCATCGCGGTTGCGCGCCTTCCGTCTTCCGTGATTGGATAGCCGGCAGCCTGGGGAGAACATCATGATCATCCATCGCCTTGCCGCGACTGCCCTGTTGTGCCTCGGTGCCGCCGCGAGTGCAGGTGAGCTGGCGGACACGCCCTATCCGGGCACACTCATGCTGAAAGTCGATGCAACCGATACCGCGCGTCGCATCTTCCGCGTGCAGGAAACGATCCCGGTGCGCCCCGGCGCACTGACCTTGTATTACCCGAAATGGATACCGGGCAACCATCGGCCAACCGGCCCGATCGAAAACGTCACGGGCGTCATCATCGCGGGCAACGGCCAGCGCATCGCCTGGCGGCGCGATCTCGTGGACATGTACGCGTTGCACCTGGACGTACCCGCGGGCGTGGCGGCGCTCGAGGTGCAATTCCAGTACCTGTCGCCGATCACCGAGGCGATTCCCGGACGCAGCATCTCGGCGACGAACACGATCGTCGATGTGGAATGGAACAAGGTCCTGCTCTATCCGGCGGGCCACGTTGCGCACGCGATCCGCATCGAACCAAGCGTCGCACTGCCGGCCGGTTGGCAATTCGGCAGCGCGCTCGAAACCGCGCGCGCGAATGGCAACACGACCGTGTTCAAGCCGGTCGCGCTCGACACGCTGGTGGATTCGCCGCTCGTCGCGGGCGTGCATTTCAAGCGTGTGGATCTTGCGCCCGGGGCGAAGGTGCCGGTGCACTTGGACATCGTCGCCGACCGCGCCGCCGATCTCGTGATGAGCGACAAGCAGATTGCCACCCACCGTCATCTCGTCACGCAGGCCAGCGCCGCGTTCGGATCGCGGCATTACGACCATTACGATTTCCTTCTGACCCTGTCCGATGCGCTCAACTCCTCCGGTCTTGAACATCACCGTTCCAGCGACAATCGCATCGCCGCCGGCTACTTCACCGATCCGGACGTGGCACTGGCCGACGATAACGGCGATTTGCTGGCGCATGAGTACGTGCATTCGTGGAATGGCAAGTTCCGCCGCCCGGCGGATTTGACCACCCCGAGTTTCGAAGTGCCGATGCGGGCCGACCTGCTCTGGGTCTATGAAGGGCTGACCGAATACTTCGGCAAGGTGCTCGCCGCGCGCGCCGGGCTGTACGACGCCGAACAATTCCGCGCCGTTCTGGCCTACACCGCGGCCAACATGGACAAACGCCCGGGCCGCGCGTGGCGGCCGCTGCAGGACACCGCCGTCGCGGTGCAGATCCTCAACGGTGTGCCGCGCGCGTGGCAATCGTGGCGTCGCGGCACGGACTACTACCCGGAAGGCGTGTTGCTGTGGCTGGATGTGGACACCACGATTCGCGAGCGCTCGGGCGGGAAGAGGTCGCTCGATGATTTCGCGCGCGCCTTCTTCGGCATGGACGATGGCCAATGGGACGTGAAAACCTACACGTTCGATGATGTCGTCGCCGCATTGAACGCCGTGCAAGCCAACGACTGGGCCGCATTCCTGCGCCAGCGCCTGGATTCCACCAACGAGGCTGCGCCGCTCGGGGGCATCGCCCGCGCGGGTTGGAGACTTGCCTACACGGCCAGCCCGAGCGTGGTGTCCAGGGCCAACGACAAGATCCTCAAGACCGGCGATTTCACCGCGTCCATCGGCCTGCGCATCGATGCCGGCGACAAGCCGGGGGCCATCGGCGACGTGCTCTGGAACAGCGCGGCCTTCGCCGCCGGGGTCGCGCCGGGCATGATCGTCGTCGCCGTGAACGACGTAGCCTATACCGCTGCAAACCTTGCCGAATCCATCGAAAGTGCGGCAAGCGGCACGCAGCCGATCAAATTGCTTGTGCGCAATGGCGATGCGTTTTCCACCATCGCCGTCGATTACCACGACGGGCCGAAATACCCGAACCTTGTGCGCGTTGCCGGCACGCCTGACCGCCTGTCGGCAATAATCGCTGCGCGGAAGTAGTCGCTAGGCCGGGAATCCGCCCGCAACGCCCTTCGTCGCCACCGCCACGGCATCGTGAGCATGCAGGCTCTCGTGGTGAGCAGCGCGGATATGGAAATCGGCGATGCGCTCGTCCGCATCCAAGACACCGCGGATGCGCCGCGCGGCGTCCTCGCAAAACATGGGATTCTCGCCGTTCAATCGCGCGAAGGCCTGTTCGTCCTCGCGCTTGACCGCGGTCTGCACGGGCGTCGCGAGCGCGTCTTCGATCGCGTCGATGAGTTCGACGATCGGCAGGTCGAATCCCGGCGCCAACCGCACGCGCACCCCCGCGGTGCTGCGCTGACTGTGCGGCGTGGCGCAGATGCCGCGCGCGCTGCCGAGCCAGTGTTCGACGGCGGCGTGGTCCAGCGCCTTGCCGCGGGCGAAGTCCGCCGCAAAACGATTCTGGATGAGCTGCCGGGCCAATGCGGCGGAGGCCGGACAGGTGCTCGAATACTGCACATCGACCTGCAATTCGAGCATGAAATGGCCCTGCGCCAGCGTCGCGGAGATTTCAACCGGGTAAGCCTTCCAGCCGCTGTTGTCGCTCACCAGCGCGGGCCGGCGCAGCAAGTGATCGAATGCGATGCGCAACATCGCGCGATCGGACAGGCCCGCATGCGAATCCAGGAAATCGTGCAACAGGCGACGCAGCGAAGCGGGCGTCAGCGCTTCGGCGCCGAGCGCGCGATCCAGGTGCAGGTACAGCCGCGACATGTGAATGCCGCGCGCCTGCGCATTCGCCAGGTTCACGAACGCGGACAGGCGCGCCGCGCACTGCACCGTCGCGCCATCCGCACCGGCGAGCCGTACCGGCAGCGCGATGTTTTCCATGCCGACCCAATCCAGCGCACCGGCGGCGTCCGTTTGCGCGTCGCTGGCGACATCGGGCAGGGAATGAATCGGATTCGATGGCATGCGTTCGTGATCGAAGCGGGGAACCGCGGATTCTAGCCCAACGCGGCGCGCGCCCGCCGGGCTTCCAACCACGTCGTCCACAACGTCCGCCAGCGTCCCGCGTGCGGGTGCGCAGCCAGCCAGCGCAGCGGATCGGTGACACGCAATGCCGACTCGATGCGCCGGCGGTCGAGCGCGGCGCACACGCGCAGCGGCAGCGAACGCACCGCGCTCACGCCGAGCGCGCCGTTGCCTTCCAGCACCAACTCGTCGAGAAAATCCTTGACCAGCATGTTCCGTTGCGGCGACTCGTAGGCGAGTTCCGCACGCGTCAGCTCGTGCCGTGCAAGCAGGCCCAGCGGCAATGGCAGGTGCGCGTCGCCGTCGCCGAGTTGTGGCAGCGTGCGCAACAGATGCGACAATGTCCACAATGCAGCATCGGCTTCGATGTTGCCTGCGCCGCCGCACAGCAGCGCACTTTCGGCACGCGCGACGGCGCCGAAAAACGGATCGAGCTGTTCGATCAGCGCCGACAACGTGCCCGCGCCGGGCGCATCGATCTGCGCCAGCGCGCCGTCGGCCAGCGCCGGCCACAACGCCGGATCGGATTCGCGCGCCCCGGCGCAGTCGAACAAGGCTCGGGTGACGGGATGGCCCGGATTTCCGAAGGCCGCGTCGGCCAGTTCCTGCCGCCACCATTCCAGCTTCGTCGTCGCGACCTGGGCTTCGTGGATATGGAACGCGGCGCACGACAATTCATGGATCAGGCAACCGAATGCACTGGCGAGCCTGCGCTGCGCGGCCGGCAGGAAGACGGCAACAATTCCGTTCTCGGGACTGGCGGCCAGCCACTTCCGCTCGAAACTGTCGAAGGATCCGGTGGTGTCTGGCATGGTTCAGTCCAATCCCAAAGCCGCAAGCAGGCCGGCAGGCGATTCAATCACGCAATCTGCTCCCCATGCGTGCGGATTCTCTCCATCGAGGTAGCCCCAGCCCGCTGCGATGGTACGCATGCCGGCAGCCCGGCCGGCTTCAATGTCGCGCAAATCGTCGCCCACGTAAATGCAGTGCGCCACGGTGACGCCGGCGATCTCGCAGGCGCGCAGGATCGGCGCGGGATCTGGCTTCTTCAACGGCAGGCAATCGCCAGTAACCAGCGCGGCGCAGCGGTGATGCAGGGCAAGTTCCGCCATCAGCGCGCGCGCCAGGTTGCCTGGCTTGTTCGTGACGATGCCCCACGGGACACCACGCGTTTCCAGCGCAGCGAGTACTTCGTCCATGCCAGGAAACAGCGCAGCATGCGTGGCAATGGCTTGTGCATACAAATCGAGGAAGCGCGGCAGCAGCGCTTCGACACGCGCTTCGTCGGCAGAGGGGAAACCGCGCCGGATCATGGCGCGCCCGCCTTTGGAAACCACGGCGCCGATCGCTTCTGCGCCATGCGCGGATTCACCCTGCTCCACGCGCAGGCGTCGCATTGCCTCGATCATGTCCGGCGCGGAATCGACCAGGGTGCCGTCCAAATCGAAGAAAACGGCTTCGGGCTGCGCCGAATGCTTCACGCCAGCTTCCTCGCACATGCAAGATAGTTTACTTGTATACTTGTTGTGATTGCCACGCGGCGCGTGAACGGGTTGTAATCGATGCCGCTCAGGTCTTCGAGTGCCAATCCGCTTCCGCGCATAACGGCGGCAAGCTCGGACGGACGAATGAACTGCGCATAGTGATGCGTGCCGCGCGGAAGCAGGTTCGCGACGTATTCCGCGCCGACAATGGCCGCGCCGAATGCCAGCGGCGTGCGATTGAGTGTGGACAAATACAGCCGACCGCCGGGCTTGAGCAGCGCCGCGCAGGCAGCGATGACGCTGCCGGGATCGGGCACGTGTTCGAGCATTTCCATGCAGGCTACCGCGTCGAACGTCGCAGGCATTTCTGCGGCGAGCGCTTCCACGCTGATCAGCCGGTAGTCGACTTCAAGTTGGGATTCGTGCAAATGCAGGCGCGCGACTTCCAGTACACGTGGCGCGAGGTCGATGCCGGTCACCTGCGCGCCGGCGCGTGCCAGCGCCTCGGACAGAATGCCACCGCCGCAACCAACATCCAGCACCCGTGCGCCCTTCAGCGCGACGCGTTCGGCAATGTAGTTCAATCGCGCGGGGTTCAGATCATGCAGCGGACGCGATTCGCCATCCTTGTCCCACCAGCGTGCCGCCAGCCGATCGAACTTGGCAGTCTCGGCGCTGCTGACGTTGACAGCGCTCATTTCAGTTCGCCGCGATGCGCGCGCGCCACGCCTGCGCCTTCGCGCGCAACGCTTCCGTGTCGATTGCACACAATGCGCCATTTTCCACTTTGCGCACTCCGGCAATCCACACATCACTGACCTGATGGCGGCCGGTGGCGTAGGCGAGTTGCGAAACCGGGTTGTAAACGGGTTGGGTCTCCAGCGCATCCATGCGCACGGCGACCAGATCCGCCTGCTTGCCCGGCACGATCGAACCGATGCGATCGCCAAGGCCCAGCGCGCGCGCGCCGTTGAGCGTGGCCGCCTGCAAGGCGAATGCGGCATCGAAGGCACTGGCGTCGGCGGACACGCCTTTGGCAAGCAGCGCGGCCGTGCGCGTTTCGCCGAACATATCCAGATCGTTGTTGGATGCACAGCCATCGGTGCCGATGGCGAGATTCACCCCCGCGCCACGCAGCCTTTCAGCCGGACAAAATCCGCTGGCGAGTTTCAGGTTCGATTCCGGGCAATGCACGACCGATACACCGGCCTTTGCGCAGGCGGCGATTTCGGCCTCCGTCAGTTGGGTCATGTGCACGGCGATCAGGCGTTCGTCGATCAGGCCCAGCGCCTGCATGCGCGCGAACGGGCGCATGCCGTGCAGCTTGCGCGAGTCCTCGACCTCCTGCGCAGTTTCGTGCAAGTGCAGGTGCACCGGAATGTCGAGTTGGTCCGACAGCATGCGGATGCGCGCAAAGCTCTCGTCGGCGACCGTGTACGGCGCATGCGGTGCGAGCGATGTGGAAACCAGTTTCTCGCCCTTGAATTCGTCGTGCACGGCGAGGTTCTTGTCGAAATATTCGTCGCGGCTGTTCGCCCACGCGCTCGGAAACTCGATGAATGGCAGGCCGACCACGGCGCGAAAACCGTGGCGCAAGTAGGTCGCCGCCTGTACGTCCGGGAAAAAGTAATTCTCGTTGCAGCAGGTAGTGCCGCCGCGCAGCATCTCGGCGATGGCCAATTCCACGCCATCGCGCACATATTCCGGTCCCATCACGCGCGCTTCGGCCGGCCAGATATGCTGCTGCAGCCAGGTCATCAGCGGCAGGTCGTCGGCCATGCCGCGCATCAGGGTCATCGGGTTGTGCGTATGCGCGTTGACGAGGCCGGGAAGCAATGCGTGTTCCGACAACTCCACGCGGTGCGCATCTGTATACTTTTCGCGCGCCGACGTGATCGGCAGGATTTCGACGATCGTGTCACCAGCCAGCGCAACAGCGTGATTCCCCAGCACCGCACCGTGCGGCTCGACCGGGATGACCCAGCGCGCTTCGAGGACCTTGTCGACGGCGCGCATGCAGATTACTTCACCCTGCCCACGTACTCGCCCGTGCGCGTATCGACCTTGATCTTTTCGCCCTGCGGCACGAACAGCGGCACGCGCACCACGGCGCCGGTTTCCAGCGTCGCCGGCTTGCCGCCGGTGCCGGCGGTGTCGCCCTTCACGCCCGGATCGGTCTCGGTGATCAGCAACTCGACGAAGTTCGGCGGCGCGACCGTGAGCGGCGAGCCGTTCCAGAGCGTGACGATGCACTCCTCGTTGCCCTTGAGCCACTTTTCAGCGTCGCCCATTGCAGCCTTGTCCGCAGCGAGTTGCTCATGCGTTTCCTGGTGCATGAAGTGCCAGAACTCGCCGTCGCTGTACAGGTATTCCATGTCCTGGTCGATGACGTCGGCCGCTTCCAGCGAATCGGTGGACTTCATCGTCAATTCGGTGGTGCGGCCGTTCTTGAGGTTGCGGTATTTGACGCGGGTGAAGGCCTGGCCCTTGCCGGGCTTGACGTACTCGGTGTCGACGATCGTGCACGGATAGCCGTCCACGATGATCTTCATGCCGTTCTTGACGTCGTTCATGCCGTAAGCCATGTGTAAAACTCCGTGATTGATCGGGGAGCCGCGCCGGGAAAGCGGCTAAAATACGGGAATCGAAGGAAGTTGGCCGCCAATGATAACCGCAAGCCCCCTGCCCGCGCAGCAAAGCCGTACCTGGCAGCGGCTGTGGCGCGAGGCGATCGTCGATCCACACGAGTTGCTCGACCTGCTCGACCTTGGCCATCTGGCAGGCTCCATGCTGCCTGCGCGGGACACCGGATTCGCCGTGCGCGTGCCGCGTGGATTCGCCGCGCGCATGCGTCGTGGCGATCCGGCCGATCCGCTGTTGCTGCAAGTGCTGCCGCAGGCCGCGGAGCTGATCGAGGTGACCGGTTTTGACCGCGATGCCGTCGGCGACATGGCCGCGCGCGTCGCGGGCGGCGTGCTGCACAAATACTCAGGGCGCGCCCTGCTGATCACCACCGGCTCGTGCGCGGTGAACTGCCGCTACTGTTTCCGCCGGCATTTTCCATACGCGGGGGAAACAGCTGCCGCGAATCACTGGCATGACGCGATCCAATACATCCGTGCCGACGCCAGCATCGAGGAAGTGATCCTGTCCGGTGGTGATCCGCTTTCGCTTTCGACAGCCAAACTTGCCGAACTCACGGACGCGCTGGCAGCGATCGCACACATCAAGCGCCTGCGCATCCACACGCGCTTGCCGGTCGTGTTGCCCGAGCGCGTCGATGCGGAATTGCTGGCCTGGCTGCGCCAGCTGCCATGGCCGGTTGCCATCGTGCTGCACGCCAACCACGCGAATGAAATCGATGGTGCCGTAGCGGACGCCTGTGCACGCATGCGCGTCGCGGGCGCGACGCTGCTCAACCAGTCCGTACTGCTGCGCGGCGTCAATGACGACGTGAATGCACTGGCCGCCTTGTCGACGCGCTTGTTCGATTGCGGCGTCGTGCCTTACTACCTGCACCAGCTCGACCGCGTCGCCGGTGCCGCGCATTTTGCCGTGGATGACATGCGCGCTCGCGATCTTGTCGAGCAGTTGCGCGGGCGTCTTTCCGGTTATCTCGTGCCACGCCTCGTGCGCGAGCTCGCGGGCGAACGCGCCAAGACTGCGCTATGACCATTGGCGCTGGAAAATATGCCGGTTATCGAGTAAAAACCTAGACGGCAAAAGGAACCGCGGGCAATGGGAAAACAGGAAGGCGTCATCAAGATCCTGCTGGTCGAGGACTCGGTCGAGGAAGCCGAGCAACTGATCAGCATGCTGCGCAATGGCGGCATCGCAGTGCGTCCGGCACGCGCGGGCAGCGCCGATGAATTGCAGACACAATTGGCGACGCAAGCTCCCGATCTGGTCCTGGTGAACCTGGCCGCGCGCGGAGTCGCGCTGAAAGATGCCGCCGCCGCCGCGAATGCCACCGGCAAGGACATCGCCGTGATTGCCGTAGCCGTCAAGGTCGATGAAGACGCGGTCGCACGCGCCTTTTCCGAGGGCGCGCGCGCGCTGGCCCTGCGCAATCGCGCCGAGCATGTGCAATCGATCGTGCGCCGCGAATTCGAGGCCCTGCTGATGCGCCGCGGCGTGCGTCGCCTGGAAGCGGCATTGCGAGAGACCGAACGCCGCTGCGAAGCGCTGCTGGATTCCTCGCGCGACCCCATCGCCTATGTTCACGAAGGCATGCATGTGCGCGCCAACAAGGCCTATCTTGAAATCTTCGGCTTCGAGGATTTCGAGGACATCGAAGGCATGTCCATCCTGGACATGATCGCCACGGACGACGCCGATGACTTCAAGACCCTGCTCAAGAAGCTGTCCAAGGGCGAGAAGCCACCGCAAAAGCTCAACCTGAAGGCGCAACGTGCGGACGGCAGCACATTTGACGCAACCATGGAATTCGCCGAGGCCAGTTACGAAGGCGAACCTTGCCAACAGATCATCTTCCGCCAGCAGACCGCCAATGTGGAACTGGCGAAAGAGCTCGATGCGCTGCGTTCCAAGGACCTGGTCACCGACCTTTTCAACCGTCAGTACTGCCTGGCCGAGCTCGAGCGCATGGTCGGCGAGGCCGCCAAGGGCCGCAACGACCAGGCCCTGCTGCTGATCGAGCCGGACAACTTCAAGTCCCTGCTCGATACGGTTGGCCTCGGCAATGCGGACCTGCTGCTCGGCGACATGGCCAACCTGATGCGCCGCCACCTGAAGGAAACCGATATCGCCGGACGCTTCGGCGAGCACGCGTTCGGCGTGCTGCTTGGCGGACGCAACGCCGACGCGGTGCGCCAGTTGGCCGAGATGCTGCGCCATGCTTTCGAGGAACGCATCTTCGAGGTCGGCAAGCAGTCGGTGAACGCCAACGTCAGCATCGGCGGCACCTTGATCGGCGAGAAAAACGCGAATGCCCAGACCATCCTCAACCAGGCCAGCGCCGCGCTGCGCACTGCCCAGACCGAAGGCGGCAACCGCGTCAACGTGTTCGATCCTGCGGCCAAGGACAAGGCTGACGAGGAAAAAAACAAGCACTGGCTGACCCTGATCAAGGATGCACTCGCCAACAACGGCTTCGTGCTGTTCTACCAGCCGATCATCAGCCTGCACGGCGCCGAAGGCGAGTTCTACGAAATCCTGCTGCGCATGAATGGTCCCAAGGGCGAAATCACTCCGAACTTCTTCATGCCGGTCGCCGAGCAGAATGGTCTGCTCGCCGCGATCGACCGCTGGGTAATCTCCACTGCGATCAAGGCGCTGGCCGAGCGCGAAAAGGCCGGCCACAAGACGACGTTTTTCGTCAAACTCACGCCGCAGTCGCTGGACGACCAGACCCTGCTGCCATGGATCTCGCAGCAATTGAAGAACGCGCGCCTGCGCGGTGACGCGCTGGTGTTCGAGATGCCGGAAAGCAAGGTCGTGACCAGCCTGAAGCCGGCGCGCGCCTTCGTGACCGGGCTCAAGCAACTGCATTGCGGATTCGCGCTGGAGCAATTCGGCTCCGGGCTGAATTCGTTCCAGTTGCTCAAGCACGTCGATGCGAATTACCTCAAGCTCGACCGCAACTACATGGCCGAACTGCCCAAGAACAAGGAACACCAGGAAAAGATCAAGGAGTTGTGCGACCAGGCGCATCACGCCGGCAAGCTCACCGTCGCCGAGTTCGTCGAGGACGCGGCGAGCATGTCGATCCTGTTCTCGTGCGGGGTGAATTTCGTGCAGGGAAATTTCCTGCAGGAACCCGAAAAAGTGATGGCCTACGAGACGGCATAAGGTTACGCGAGTCGGATACAATATGGACGTTTTGCCCACACGCCGGAGCCGCGCATGCCCGCCAAGATCAAGTACAAACGGATCCTGCTCAAGCTTTCCGGCGAAGCCCTGCTCGGCAAGGCCGATTACGGCATCGACCCGCAGATGATCAGCCGCCTGGCGCGCGAGACGATGGAGGTGCAGCAGGCCGGCGTCGAAGTCGGCATCGTCATCGGCGGCGGCAACATTTTTCGCGGCGAAGGCCTGGCCGCGTCCGGCATGGACCGCGTCACCGGCGACCACATGGGCATGCTCGCCACCGTGATCAACGCGCTGGCAATGCAGGACGCACTGGAAAAACTCGGCGCCAAGGTACGCGTGATGAGCGCGATCAAGATCAACGAGGTCTGCGAAGACTTCATCCGCCGCCGCGCGATCCGGCATCTGGAAAAAGGCCGCATCGCGATCTTCGCCGCCGGCACCGGCAACCCGTTCTTCACCACCGATTCCGCCGCCGCCCTGCGCGCCATCGAAATCGACGCCGACCTGCTGCTCAAGGCGACCAAGGTCGATGGCGTGTACAGCGCCGACCCGAAAAAAGACAAGAGCGCGCAGCGTTTCGAGCAACTCACCTACGATCAGGTGATCGAACGCAAGCTCGCCGTGATGGATACCGCCGCCATCGCCCTGTGCCGCGACCACAAGATTCCGCTGCGCATCTACGACATGCGCCGCGAAGGCGACCTGATGCGCATCATGCGCGGCGAACCGATCGGCACGCTGGTCAGCTGATCGCCCCGGCGCCGCGGGCGGCGCGCGATCCGGGTGTGTAATCCGCGCGGGCTTTTCCTGAATTGAACGGGTGAAGGCAGACAGCCTTCAACGCCAGCCAGGATGCAGACGCCATCCGCCCGCCAGCCCGTTACCGGAAGACCTGCGGCAGGCTCTCACGAGGAGTCATGTCATGAAACGTTTTACTTCCATCGCGATCAGCGCCAGCCTCTTGTGCGCCGCCGGTCTGGCCAACGCCGCCGGCAACCAGCTCAGTACGGTAAGCGTGCAAGGCACCGACAAGATGTCCGCGGCCTGCACGCCGCCCGACAGCCGCGCCGTGTGTTCGGCTTGGCACGAGGAAATCCGCCGCAATTTCACGCCGCGCGAAATCGGCATGCTGTTCGGCGCGCGCACCAGCTATCCGAATTACGCTGCGTCATTCGACCGCCTGCAGGCGCGTTACTCCGCGCTGCAAGGCCAGTTTGCCGCGACGCACGCCACGGAGTTGAACGCCATCGCGGCCAAGTAATCCACCGCTATTCCGGTCTCCAACGTTTGGCCCCGCGCATGCGGGGCCTTTTTTGCGTCCAGGTAATCGCAAGCGCCAATTGCCGAAATAGCGATACAGTAGCCATGCGGCCCGCGGCTGCCGTAGCGGGATGCCGCGACCACATCGAACGGGAGCGATTGCGGTGAGTCAGTTTCAGACGACGCAATGGAGCATGGTGCTCAATGCCGGTAACGAACCGGGGCAGGCCCGGCATGCTCTGGAATTGTTGTGCCGCATGTACCGCCCGCCCGTACTTGCTTACATCCTCGGGCACCATTACACGGCCGAATCCGCCGAAGACCTGACCCAGACGTTTTTCGCGCGTTTCATCGAACAAGGCTATTACCTGAAGGCCGATCCGCTGCGCGGCAGCTTCCGCGCCTTCCTGCTCACCGCACTCAAGCGCTTCCTCAACGACGTGCTGGATCAGGAAAAGACCATTAAACGCGGCGGCCTCACCCAGCTGCGTTCACTCGATACCATGGTTTCCGGCGACTACGCCCTGCGCGACCGGGAAACACCCGAACTCGCCTTTCACCGCGCCTGGGCGCACACCGTCGTGAAAGACGCCTTGCGCACGCTGCGCGAGGAAGCCCAGTCGGCCGGCAAGACCGAGTTGTTCGGCGAGTTGAGCGTATTCATTGCCGAGCGCCCCGACGATGCTGATTACGAGCGCGTGGCGGCCAAATTCGGCATGCGCCGCAACACCATTGCCGTGGCCGTGCACCGCCTGCGCCAACGCCTGCGCGAATTGATCCGCAATCAACTGGCGCAGACCGCGGCGGACAATGACGAGCTGGAACATGAACTGGACGAACTCGGGCAATCGTTCAACTTGTTCGTTTCGTAGCAGACCCGAATGGGAGAGTAGACTACCGGCCGTGTAATCGTGACCGCGAAATCCCGAACTACAGGCATCAATCCGGAGATGCCGATGACGAGTCTGCCACAGACGTCTCGAAACGATTTTGCCAACACGCGCTGGTCCGTGGTCATGCATCAGGCGGCCAACGACAGCAATACCGACCATGGCGCGCTTGCCGAACTGGCGCAACGTTTCTGGTATCCGGTGTACGCCTACGTGCGTCGCTGCGGGCACGCGCCGGACATCGCCAGGGATATAACCCGCAGTTTCGTCCGCCAACTGTCGATCCAGTTCGACGGTGGTGACCAACGCCCGGCGCCCGGCCATTTCCGGCGGTTCCTGCTTGGCGAGCTCAACGTTTTTCTGGCTGGTGATTGGCGCGCGTCGATCGCGCGCGAGGACTCCGCACCGCTCGTTCCACCTGCTGATCTGGAAGACCGCAACCTGCGCGACAACTCCACCGCACCGAGCCCCGAGGCCGCGTATCAGCGCAGCTTCGCGATGGAAGTGCTCGAACGCGC
>JAFEFD010000055.1 GCA_018240765.1 Pseudomonadota bacterium
GCCATCGACGCGACGCTGGCGCAATGTCCATCCGTCGACAAGTCAAGGATTTCCGATGCCATCATCGGCTGTGCCATGCCCGAGGCCGAGCAAGGCATGAACGTGGCGCGCATCGCCGTGCTGCTTGCGGGATTGCCGAACGGCGTTCCCGCGGTCACCGTCAATCGTTTCTGTTCGTCCGGACTGCAAGCGGTGGCGATGGCGGCCGACCGCATTCGCCTCGGCGAGGCGGATCTCATGCTCGCCGGCGGCACCGAAAGCATGAGCATGGTACCGATGATGGGCTACCACCCGGTGTTCAACCCGCGCGTGTTCGACAACGAGCACATCGGCATCGCCTACGGCATGGGCATCACCGCCGAGAAAGTCGCCGAACAATGGAAGGTGACGCGCGAAGAACAGGATGCGTTTTCCGTTTCCAGCCACGCCAAGGCGCTGGCTGGGATCGCCGCCGGCGAGTTTACCGACGAAATCGCGCCCTACACGCTGGCCGATCATTATCCGGATTTGAATAAACGCAGCACCATCGCAGACACGCGTACGATCAAGATCGACGAAGGTCCGCGCGCCGGTACCACGCTCGACGTGCTGGCGAAGCTCAAGACCGTGTTCCGCGCGGGTGGCAGCGTCACTGCCGGCAATTCCTCGCAGATGTCCGACGGTGCCGGCGCGGTGTTGCTCGCCAGCGAACAGGCACTCAAGGACTACAACCTGAAGCCACTCGCGCGTTTTGTCGGATTTTCCGTCGCCGGCGTGCCACCGGAGATCATGGGTATCGGCCCGAAGGCGGCGATTCCGAAAGTCTGCGCGCAGACCGGCATCAAACAGGATCAACTCGACTGGATTGAACTCAACGAAGCCTTCGCCGCGCAGTCACTCGCAGTGATGAAGGACTTGAACCTCGATCCGACCAAGGTCAATCCGCTCGGCGGCGCAATCGCGCTCGGCCATCCACTGGGCGCCACCGGCGCGGTGCGCGTGGCGACGCTCGTTCACGGCCTGCGCCGGCGCAAGCTCAAGTACGGCATGGTGACCATGTGCATCGGTACCGGCATGGGCGCGGCCGGGATTTTCGAGAGCCTGTGATAGTATCGCAACCGGTTTCAACGCATGACACATCACGCAACCGAGGGGGATCCGTCATGAAATCCGTTCGTTCGAAGCTCATTATTTCCGCAATAGTCGCAGTACTCACACCGCTGTGCGCTTACGCAAACTGGAACGCTGCTGCAAAACCGTCGGCAACAGCCGCAAGCACCGTTTGCACGAATTTTTCAGCCATTTCGTTTACCGGCGCAGTAGCGCCAGGCGACACCAACGGGATACCCGGCACGCCCCAGGTTGGCGAAATCTACACGATCACTGTCAGCGGTCCTGGCACTGGCAGTTTCCGCCTTGTCGGTGACAGCACCGGTGCGACGACGTACGCCGGACCAGCATCCGTACCCGCGACGCTTTCATACACAATCACGGGCTCAAC
>JAFEFD010000560.1 GCA_018240765.1 Pseudomonadota bacterium
CCGGAAATCCTCAATGGCGACATGGACGCCCTGCTCGACCCGCTCGCGCAGGAGTTTCAGGCCGAGCAGATGCAGGCGCTGTCGGCGTAAACCTGCGCTTTGTGGCAACATGCGCATCCCGCTTCGGAGCGCGCAATGAGCTTCGACCCCGCACTCAGTCAGGGCTTGACGGAATTGATCGACCTGCTCTCGCAGGGCGATCTCGGCGCGGCGCGCGTGCGTGCGGAAACCTTGTTGCGCCGTTACCCCGACCAGGCCGAACTGTGGCGGTTGTCCGGCATCTGCGCGTTGCAGCAGGGCGATTTCGAGGTCTCGCGCCATGCCCTGGACCAGGCCCTGAAGCTGGCGCCGGCGGCCGTGGAGAACTGGTGCAACCTCGCCAGCCTGCATACCGCGCAGCGCAATTTCGGCGAGGCCGAGCGCGCCTTGCGCCACGCGTTGACCTTGTCGCCGCATCATGCCGGCGCATTGAACAACCTCGGCAGCCTGCTCGACGCGCGCGGCGACTATTTTGGCGCCGCCGATTGTTTCGCCAAGGCGATCACGCAGCGCCCGGACTACGCGCGTGCCTGGATCAACCAGGCCGCGTCGTTGCTGGCCGTGCGTCAGCTCGTTCGCGCCGAAACCAGCGCGCAGCGCGCGGTGCAGTTGGCGCCGTACTGGGCGGATGCGCATTTCGTGCTCGGCAATGTGCTCGATGGCGCGCGCAAGCCCGGCGCGGTGGCGGCCTGGAGCGAGGCGGCACGGCTGGCGCCGGGCAATGCCCAATACCAGTACCAGCTCGCGATCGGCCTTGAACGCGAAGGCCGATTCGCAGCGGCGGTGCGCGCGTTCGAGGCGTGCCTGGCGCTGGTTCCCGAATATTGGCCGGCGTTGTCGCAGCTCGCTTTCGTGCACCGGCGACTGTGCGACTGGCGCGCGCTGCCGCCGCTGTCGCGGCGGCTGATTGCCGGCATCGAATCCGGTGCGGCGGGGATCACGCCATTTTCGATGCTCGTGGAAGACACCACGCCGGCCCAGCAACTGGCTTGCGCACGCACATTTGCCGCGCAACGCGAACTGGAAGTCGAACCGCTGCAGCAACGCCTCGGGCCACGCCCGCATGGCCGCCGCGAAGGCCCGCTGCGGGTGGGATTCGTTTCGTCCGGTTTCGGCCAGCATCCGACCTGCTTGCTGGTGGTCGAACTGATCGAACGCCTGCGTGGACAAGCACTGCAAACGATCGGCTACGCGACCACGCCCGACGATGGCAGCGTGTTGCGCAACCGGATCACGGCCGCGTTCGGAGAATTCCGCGACGTTTCCCTGCGCTCGCTCGATGGCATGCTGCTGAAATTGCGCGAAGACCAGCCCGACATCCTGGTCGACCTCGACGGCTTTTGCGAAGGCGCGCGGCCCGAACTGTTCGCCCTGCGCCCGGCGCGGGTGCAGGTGAACTGGCTGGCCTACCCGGGCACGCTCGGCGCGCCGTGGTGCGACTACCTGATCTCCGACCGCTTCCTGATCCCGCCGGATCAGCGCGCGCATTACAGCGAAAAGATCGCGCTGCTGCCGCGTTGCTACCAGCCATCCGACACCACGCGCACGGTTGGCGACGCTCCCGCGCGCGTGCTGTACGGTTTGCCCGACAAGGGTACCGTGTTCGCTTGCTTCAACCTCACCTGGAAGTATACTTTGCGCAGTTTTGCGCGCTGGATGAAGATCCTCAAGGGCGCTCCGGACAGCGTGCTGTGGCTGCTCGCCGGCCCGCCTGGCAGTGGTGCCGACGAGCACCTGCGCCGCGCCGCGCATGCGGCCGGCATCGATCCGCGCCGCCTCGTCTTCGCGCTGCGTGCGCCGCATGCCGAATACCTGGCCCGCTACCATCTCGTCGACCTTTTCCTCGACACCAATCCGTACAATGCGCACACCACTGCCTGCGACGCGCTGTGGGCGGGATGCCCGGTGCTCACCCAGCCCGGCCAGACGTTCGCTTCGCGTGTCGCCGGCAGCCTGAATCATCATCTGGGGATGGAAGGAATGAATGCCGTTTCCGATCAGGAATACATCGACAAGGCCGTGCAACTGGCGCGGTTTCCGCCGATGCTGGCGACCCTGCGCAACCGCCTCGCGGCCGCGCGCCACGAGTCCGGCGTGTTCGACATGGAAGCCTACGCGCGCGACTTCACCGCCGCGTTGACAGCGATGTTCCGGCGCAGCGAGCAGGGCCTGGCGCCCGAGGATTTCGAGGTGCACGCATGAGCGCCAGCGAACATTTCATGCCGTTGTCTTTGTGCGTGTTGACGGTTTCGGACACGCGTACGGCTGAAAACGACTCGTCCGGCGATTATTTATGCGCTTCGCTCACAAGCGCCGGACACCGCCTGCACGAACGCCGCATCGCCCGCGATGATCGCTATCTCGTGCGCGCGATCGTCGCAACCTGGATCGCCGATCCGGCGGTCGATGGCGTGCTCGTCACCGGCGGCACCGGTTTCACCGGCCGCGATTCCACGCCCGAGGCGATCATGCCGCTGCTCGACAAACAGATGCCGGGCTTCGGCGAAACCTTTCGCGCGGTCAGCATTGCCGAAATCGGCACCTCGACCATCCAATCGCGCGCCTTCGCCGGGCTGGCCAACGCCACCTTCGTGTTCTGCCTGCCCGGTTCGACCTCGGCCTGCCGCACCGCGTGGGTCAATCTGCTGCGCGAGCAACTGGACTCGCGCACGAGCCCGTGCAACCTGGCGGGATTGAAACCGCGCTTGCGCGAGACGTGAACACCCGGCTCAGCGCAGCCCGGTGGCGTCGGCCAGATCCTTCGCCTGCAATGGGCCAAGGAAGGTTTTGGCCAAATGGCCATCCGGCGCGATCACATAGGTATTCGGCAAGCCCTTCGGCGCGCCAAAATCCGCGGGCGGATTGTCGATATCGACGATCGACACCGGATAGCTCAGTGGATGCGTCTTGAGGAATTTCTGGATATCAGCGGGCTCGGCGTCCTCATAGTCCAGTCCGATCGCGGCGACCTTGTCCTTGTGTGCGGCAACAAAGGCGGAAATGTCCGGCAACTCCTTCAGGCACGGCGAACACCACGTCGCCCAGTAGTTGACGATTACCCATTTACCCTTGTGCGCGGCCAGATCGAACGTGCTGCCATCGAGCGTCTTGACCGACAACTGCGGGTTCGGGGCGGCGGCAAAAGCCGGGACAACGGCAACAAGCAACAACGCGAACAGGATTTTCATCGGATTCTCCGCAGTGAGCACCGCTCAACAGACCGCGGCGGCGCCGAAATGCTTGCGCGATCTGGCAAACTTAACCTATTCCGAATTCGCGCCGCAAACCCATGCCCGAAATCCTGATCGTCTACTACAGCCGCAATGGCGCCGTGGCCCAACTCGCGCGCCACATCGCGCGCGGCGTCGAGGAAGTGCCGGGCATGCGCGCGCGCCTGCGCAGCGTGCCGCCGGTCGCGCCGGTCACGCAGACTGCGCAACCGCCCGAACCTGCCGAAGGCGCACCGTATGCGACCCCGGCCGACCTGCGCGAATGCGCCGGCATCATCCTTGGCAGTCCGACCCGCTTCGGCAACATGGCCGCGCCGCTCAAACACTTTCTTGATTCCACCGCCGCCGAATGGGTGTCCGGCGCATTGGTCGGCAAGCCCGCCGCGGCATTCACCTCCACCGGAACGATGCACGGCGGACAGGAAACCACGCTGACCTCGATGATGCTTCCGCTATTGCACCACGGCGCACTGGTCGTCGGCATCCCGTTTACAGAACCCGAACTCAACACGACCACGACCGGCGGCACGCCGTACGGGGCGAGCCATGTTTCCGGAACCTCCGGCGATAGGCCGATCAGCGACGACGAACGCACGCTGGCACGCAAGCTTGGCCGGCGCGTGGCGGAAATCGCATCGAAGCTGGGCGCATGAAAACGCGCTGGAACATCCTGCATGCCGGCGCACTGGCGCTCCTCGCATTGCTGGCGCTGCAAATCCTCTGGCACGGCTGGCTGCTGCCGGCGCCTGGCGCGCAACGCTGGCCGACGCTCGCGCTCGCCGTCGTGCCGCTCATTCCCGGCGTGTGGATCGCGCGGCGCAACTTGCGCCGCGGCCTACTCATCGGCGGCATCGTGTGCCTTTTCTATTTCTGCCACGGCGTCAGCGCAGCATATTCGGATTCGTCCGCGCGCTGGCTTGCGCTCGGCGAAATCGCGTTGACCCTGGTCGTCATTGCCGCACTGGGTTGGGATGCGCGGCATTACAAGCGTCCGCCGAAATGATCCGCGCCGCCTGCGTATAATCGAGCCTTCGCAGCGGAGATCTGCACATGTCATTCCTGCAAGCCGCACCGGTGTTGAGCAACCAGTATCTGGATGACCGCGTGCTGCGTTCGTATCTGCGCCGCGTGTTGCCGCGCACGATGCTCGGTGCGATCGAGCCGGACCTGACCGATCTGGGCGAATACGCCGCCAATGCGTGGGCGCTGGCGCGCACGCGCGAACGCAGCGAACCCAAACTCACTCAATGGGACGTCTGGGGCGAACGCGTCGACCGCATCGAATTGACCCCGGCGTGGCTCGCTGCGCAGCCGCTGGCCGCGCGCCACGGCCTGATCGCCGCCGGCCATGAGGCGACGCACGGCACGCACGCGCGCGTGCACCAGTTCGCGCTGGTCTACCTTTTCCATTGCGCCAGCGAGTTCTACACCTGCCCGCTGGCGATGACCGATGGCGCCGCTACAGCGCTCAAGGCATCGGGCAACCAGCGCCTGATCGATCGCGCACTGCCGCATTTCCTCAGTCGCGATCCGGAGCAGTTCTGGATCTGCGGCCAATGGATGACGGAAAACGCCGGCGGTTCGGATGTCGCGCCGACCGAAACCGTCGCGCACGAGGAGAACGGCCGCTGGCGACTGTACGGTCGCAAGTGGTTCACTTCCGCGATCAATGCACAAGCCGCACTCGCATTGGCGCGACCGGCAGGCGCGCCGGCGGGATCGGATGCGCTGGCGCTGTTTTACCTCGAACCACGCAAACCCGATGGGCGCTGGCGCAACATCACCATCGACCGGCTCAAGGACAAGCTCGGCACGCGTGAACTGCCGACCGCCGAAATCCATCTCGACGGCGCGCCGGCCGAACTCGTCGGCGAGCCGAAGTTCGGCGTGCGCCAGATCGCGCCCATGCTCAACATCACGCGTACCTGGAACGCGGTCGGTGCGCTGGCGACCATGCGCCGCTGCATCGCGCTGGTGCGCGACTTTGGCAATCGCCGTATCGTGTTCGGCAAGCCGCTGGCCGAACAGGCGCTGTTCCAGGACACCCTGGCCGGCATGCAGGCCGAATACGAGGCGGCATTCCACCTTGTGTTCTTCGTGACGGAACTACTCGGCCGCGTGCAGTGCGGACAGGCCGACGAGAGCCAGCAAAGCCTGCTGCGCCTGCTCACCCCGCTGGCAAAATTGTGGACCGGCAAGCTTGCGGTCGCGATCGCGTCGGAGACTTGCGAATGCATCGGCGGCGTTGGTTACCTCGAGGATAGCGGTATTCCGCAACTGCTGCGCGATGCGCAGGTGTGGCCGATCTGGGAAGGCGCAAGCAATGTGCAGGCGCTGGATTTCCAGCGCGCCCTGCGCTCTGCCGGCGGTCTGCAATCGCTGCTCAGCGCGCAGCGCACGATCCTCTCGCAAGTGCAAGCGAGCGAGCTCGAACCCTGCGCGCGCGCCGTGCGCATGGCGGCAACGGCGATCGCCGAATGGCTGCAGAAGGCCAGCGCCGGCGAGCGCCACCGCATGGAAGCCGGCGGCCGTGAACTTGCGTTTGGCCTGGCGCGCACGTTCGCGCTCGCCTTGCTCGCGCGCCATGCCGAATGGGCACTGCGCGCCGAGAACGACCCGCGTCCGGGCGCCGCCGCGCGCCGCTTCGCCGAACACCGCCTGTTGCGCCTGAAACCCGACGGATTGCGCGACGCAACCATGCTGGCCAGCGACAGTTATTGACGGCAGCGGGAAATTCTAGTGTACAATCTTGTACGGTAAAATTCCGTACAGAGGATATTCCATGAGCGCCGCCGCCCGACTCGATTTGCGCCTGACCCCCAAAGACAAGACCCGAATCGAACGCGCCGCCGATTTGCGCGGCATGCCCGTGTCCGCCTTCGTACGCGATGCGGTGTTGCGCGAGGCTGAGAACGTGATGGCGACTCCTCGCAAACGCCACGGTTCACTGACTGCGCGCCTGCACGGACGCGCTACCGCGCGCTTGAGCACTGACGAAATCATGCGGCTCACGCGCGGCACATGAGCCGCGTACTGGTCGACGCCAACGTCCTGCTGGACGTCCTCACCGGGGACGCCATCTGGTGCGACTGGTCCGCACGCCAGCTCGACGCCTGCGCTGCGCGTGGCGAGTTGTGCATCGATGCCATCATTTATGCCGAAGTCTCAATCGGTTTCGCGCGCATCGAGGAATTGGATGCGGCATTGTCGCCGTCCGATTTCGTTCGTCTGGAATTGCCGTGGGAAGCGGCGTTCCTTGCCGGCAAGGCGTTCCTGAAGTACCGCCGCGCGAAAGGCACGCGCACCGCGCCGCTGCCAGATTTCTTCATCGGCGCCCACGCTGCCATCGAAGGCATGCCGCTACTGACCCGCGACGCAAGGCGCTACCGCACGTACTTTCCCGATCTGGCATTGATCTGTCCCGACGACGAGCCGGCGGCAAACGCATGACACTACGATCCGGCCTCATCCCGCGCCGGTTTGCTAAACTGCGCGCGCCCATCGCGGAAGCGCTGCCATGCTCCAGCACCTGACCATCGTCGCCACCGGCGGCACGATCGACAAGATCTACTTCGACGACAAGTCTGCGTACCAGATCGGCGCACCGCAGATCGGCGAGATCCTGAAGCAACTCGGCGTCGCTTTCGAGTTCGAGGTTATCGCGCTGATGCGCAAGGACAGCCTGCACATGGACGACGCCGACCGCGACCTGGTCCGGCGCACGATCGCTGCGCAACCACACCGGCACGTGCTGGTCACGCACGGCACCGACACCATGGTGGAAACCGCGCGTGCGCTCGCGGGCATCACGGACAAGGTCATCGTGTTGACCGGCGCACTGAATCCCGCGCGCTTCCAGGGTTCGGACGCCGTGTTCAACATCGGCTGCGCGGTCGGCGCGATTCAGGCCCTGCCCGATGGCGTCTACATCGCCATGAACGGGCGCGTGTGGGATCCGGCGCGCGTGCGCAAGAACCGCGACGCGAACCGCTTCGAGGCAAGCTGAAAAAACGGGCCGCTTCATGCGGCCCGTTCCGTGGCTTTCAGCGCTGTTACTTGATCGTCACCTTGAGCGTCACGCCCGAGTAGGCCGCGTACGCTTCCACGGCCATGTAATACGTTCCTGCCGCCGGCGAACCGAGCGTGCAGGTTTCGTTGTTGCCGGTCAGGTACGGACGGCAGGTGTAGCTCGACAACGTCGGGTGGTAACTCTTGCGCACGTACAGGTCGCCGTCGCCGCTGCCGCCCGAAATCGAGACCGTAAGGCTGGACGCTCCTGACGGCACCACGATCGAGTAGTACGGACTCCACTTGCCCGTGGCCGCCGACAGACCGGAAACGGTGCTGCCGCTGCACAGCACGGTACCGCTCGGCGTGCAACCGCCGCCGCTGGACGCGGTCACGATGAGATTGAGCGTGGTCGTGTGCGTGAGCGTGCCGGAGGTGCCGGTTAACGTCACGGTTGCCGTTCCCGTCGCCGCCGTGCTGCTCGCGCTCAAGGTCAGCGTGCTCGAACCGGTCGTGCTCGCCGGATTGAACGATGCGGTTACACCCGCCGGCAAACCGGACGCACTCAGCGCGACGCTGCCCGTGAACCCGTTCAATGGCGACACCGCAACCGTGCTGCTCCCACTCGCGCCCTGCGCGATACTCATCGATGCGGGCGAATCCGACACACTGAAGTCCGGTGCCGGCACGGTCGAGGACACCGCGAAGATCAGGTCGTCGGATTCGTCATAGCTGCCGGTGCTGCACGTCGATGCGCTGCCGTTGTAGCGCAAGTGCGCACGTACCGCCTGCAAGCCGCCGGCGGGCAACGTAAACGTCGTCGACAACGGTTGCGAGCCCGCGGCCGCTGCGCTGATCGAACTCAGGAAGGTCCAACTCGGGCTGTTCGCATTCGCTGCCGAGTACAGGTCAATCACGTTCGCCGTGCTATAGGCCCAGATCGTGGCAGTGACCCTGGCGGTCTTGCCGGCAGTGAGCGGTCCGCCGTCGGTGGACGCGATCACGATGCGGTCATTGGATTCGTCCGAATGGAAGGTGCCGGAGTTTCCATCCGCGCACGAGTTGTTGATCGTGTTCGGCTGATTCGGTTCACTGCCTCCGGACATCGTGCCGCGGCCGACCAGCAAGGTGCCGGAATCGCAAGATGCGGCGACGCTGGCGCAACCCGGCGCCATCAAAGTTGAATTGTATACAGCGGTCTGCGCACCACCGCCGCCACCGCTGGCAACCACCGACAGATTGATCGTGGTTGTGTGGGTCAGGCTTCCGGATGTACCGGTGACCGTCACCGTCGCCGAACCCGTGGCAGCCGCGCTGCCCGCGGTCAACGTCAACATGCTGGATGCCGCCGAACTGGCCGGGCTGAAAGATGCGCTCACGCCGCTCGGCAGGCCCGAGGCGCTGAACGACACGGCACTGGTGAATCCGTTGGATGGCGTCACCGCAATCGTGGTGCTGGCGTTCACGCCTTGGTTGACGCTCACGCTTTGCGGCGCGGCTGACAGGGCGAAATCGGGTGATCCGCCGCCACTCGGATTGAACACGATGCCGAGCACGGGATGCAATTCGATGCCGTTTGGCGCGACGCCGGTCTGGCCGTGCAGGAAATCGAACATGCCCACGCCGGTGAGCTGAACCGGGATATTCGCGGTTTGAAAGCTCGTCGTCGCCGTGTACGTTGCGTCGAACTGTGCGCGCGCATTCTGGATCGCTGCGGCGAAGGGACTGCTCGCGCCGACACAGGCCGGATCGGGAATTTCCGCGATCATGGTGTTGCCGGACGCATCCTGGATCACCAGGTGATAGTCCGAGTCGTTTTCGAGTTTGTATTCGACCAGGGTCGCATCAAGCACCCATGTGGTGGTCTCGTAGGGCGACACGCGATTGTTCGGTGGAATCGGATTCGGTGCAGTCCAACTGCGCAGGGTCACGATGTCATTCGGCTGCGTCGTGGACAGGTTTACCAGTCCCACATCCGCATCCGTGCCGGTTTTGACCGACCAGCGTTCCACGCCGCAACTGCCGGTACTGGCGTTTGGCGTGGCGATGAGTTCTTCGTGCTCGGCATCGGGTTCGGCACCATGGAATTGCTCCAGCGCGAAAGCCGATGTGACGCACAAGGCCAGCGCTGCCGCACAGGTGCGCCTGGCGAAATTCCTGAAAAGGGATGTCCTGCTCATGATCGTCTCCCGTAGTCGTTACAGGAGTCATCGTTTCGATAGCGGCGCGCTTGACGCGATGACCGGACGCTCGGCGCTCCAGTCCCCCGCATGCCGACCCGGCGCGATCCCCATCGCCATCCGGTCCGAAAGGCAGGAACCATCGCGAGGATGGTCCCTGCCCGTTTCCGCCTGAGAACAGACCGTGCTAGCGGCCTGTTCCAGGATATTGCGGCTCGTTACTGAATCGTCGTTGACAGGGTCACGCCCGAGTAGGCCGCGTATGCCCTCACGCCGATGTAGTACGTCGCCCCCACCGTTGGCGAGCTGATCGTGCAGGTTTCGTTGTTGCCGGTCAGGTACGGACGACAGGTGTAGCTGGATGTCGTCGGCTTGGAACCCTTGCGCACGTACAGGTCGGCGTCACCGGTGCCACCGGAGATCGAAACCGTGAGGCTGGTTGCGCCGGAAGGAATCACGATCGTGTAGTACGAACTCCAGCTGCTCTTGGCCGCCGACAGGCCCGTCACGGTGCTGCCGCTGCACAGGATGGTGCCGCTCGGCGTGCAGCCGCCACCGCCACCACCGCCGCCACCGGCTGTATAGCTGCCAACCAGCGAGACACCGCTGAATGCAGCATAGCCGTTGAGCATGACGTAGTAGGTGCCGGCCTGCACATTGGAGATGTTGCAGGTTTCGCTGTTGCCTGTGACGTATGGACGGCAGTCGTAGCTCGACAGTGTCGGCGCCGAACCGAACTTGACATACAAGTCCGCATCGCCCGTGCCGCCGGAGATCGCGAACGACAACCCGGTGGCGCCCGCGGGCACGACCATCGTGTAGGTCAACTGACCACCGGTAGCCGCGGACAAGCCGGTAACCGCAACGCCGTTCTGCAGGACGTTGCCGCCACCGCCGCCACCGCCGGTCACGCTCACCGATGCGGTCTTGGAGTTGGTCGCGGAAGTGTTGACACTGTCAGCGACCGTTTCGGTCACGCTGTAGGTGCCGGCGGCCGCATAGGTGTGGCTCGGATTGGTCGCCGTCGAGGTTGCGCCATCGCCGAATGTCCACGAGTGCGAGCCGATGGTGCCGCCCGAATCCGTGGAACTGTCGGTGAAGGTCGCGGTCAGGCCGTTCGTGACGAAGCTGAAGTTCGCCGTTGGCGTGCCGCCCGTGCTGCCGTGGTTGACGATCGGATGCGAGATCGCGCACGAGTTGGTGTCGTTGGACCAGCTCGCCTGTTCGGTGAACGTGCCCGTGCCCATCACGACGTTCGCGGCGCCACCGGCAGAACCGGCCGCGATCCACGCGCACTCGTCCGAGTTCTCGTAGCCGCTGTTCGCGGTCCAGCCGCCGGCCGGGAACTGATCCGATGCCATCTCGTGCCATTCGTGGCCGAGCGTCATGGTGTAGCCGTCCAGCGTGCCGGGGCTGTTGACGAAGCCCACACCGCAGCTTGATCCCATGTCCGTGTTGTAGGGCTGGTTGCTGAACGCGAGGTCGCCGACCGAGGAACTGACCGCACCGCCTGAAAGCGAGCTGTCGCCATTCCAGTCGTGCCACGCGCAATAGCCTTGGGTTGGGCTCTGGTAGTTGTCGGGGTTGTCGCCGTGCGCCGACATGATCACGTAGTAGGCGTTGCGGTTCGACGCCGCCGTGGTGTTGCCGAAATGCTGCGCGGCCTTGATCGCCTCCTGGGCCAATTGCTTGCCGGTGGCATTGATCGGCGTAGTCGCGCTGGTATCTTCCCAGACACCGGCGAGGATGCCGCCGGCCTGATACGGGATGAAACTCGACGCTGGCGTGCCGGCCGGACAGCTGCTCGCGCCGGTGGTAATGCCCTGGCACCACTGGGTCAGTTCCGCCGACCACAGTTCGCTGCCCGTGCCGATGCCCTTGAACATTTCCTGCGCGACCGGTGCGGCCCCGCTTGGATCGCCGGAAAATACGGCGTCGCCGTTCGAATTCGTGCTCTGCGTGCCCCAGCCGCTACCATAAAACACCAGATACACCTTGGTGATGCCGGTCATCACGCCGACATTGCCCTGGGAGCTGCTGCTCGTGCCGCCACGGTAATACAGAGTATTGCTGCTGGCTGCGGCAGCTTGGGTAGAAGGATGCGCTGCATCCCATGCATGCATCTTCTTGAGCGTTTCGCGGGTCGGAATGACGCCGTGGCGATAGGCGTGGCCATTGGCCGGATGGTAAGGATTGCCGGACCCCGGCGAACCGCCATCTTGTGCTGCGAGTGCGACGTTGCCGCAAAGCCCGACCAGGGCTGCCGCAACGACGGCGTGTACCAGATTACGTTTCATTAAACCTCTCCCGTACGGTTTGATTGAATGCCCGCGACTGGCCGCGGCGCCTCGGCGATCCTTCGCGCCTCGCGATCCGATCCGGTGCGGGCCCGGCCTGCGAGTAGCCGGGACACGCACACCGTTGCGGAAGCTCCGGCTGTCCGGGGCGTCCGCGATCGAACCCTTCGAGAATGCCCTGGCGGCGAGTCCCCACCCCCACGGCGGGCGGGAAATTAACAGCCGTCGCACCGTCGGTCAAGAGAAATGTGCCGCTAAGTCACTGATTTTG
>JAFEFD010000561.1 GCA_018240765.1 Pseudomonadota bacterium
CAAGGCCGTGCAGCTCGGCCCGTCCAACTACGCCGGCCGTTCGTGGCAGACCGCGCCGATCGCGATCACGGTGGAAGGCGCGAACATCATGACGCGCAGCCTGATGATCTTCGGCCAGGGTGCGATCCGCTGCCACCCGTTCGTGCTCAAGGAACTGCAGGCCGCGCAGATTGCCGACTACCGCCAACGTCTGACCGAATTCGACCGCGTGCTGTTCCGCCACGTCGGCTTCGCGATCTCCAACGCCGCGCGCAGTTTCGTGCTTGGCCTCACCCACGCGCACGTCGGCGGCGCGCCGGGAGACAAATATACGCGGCGTTTCTATCGCAAGCTCAACCGCTACGCGGCGAACCTGGCGCTCGCCGCCGACACCGCCATGCTCACGCTCGGCGGCAAGCTCAAGTTCAAGGAAAAGATCTCCGCGCGCCTCGGCGACGTGCTGTCCAACCTCTACATCGCGAGCGCGATGCTCAAGCGCTACGAAGACCAGGGCCGCCCGGTCGCGGACCAGCCGTTGCTGGCCTGGGCGTTCCACGATTGCGCGTATCGCATGCAGGGCGCGCTGGATGGCGTGCTGCGCAATTATCCGATCCGCCCGGTGGCGTGGCTGCTGCGCGCGCTGATCTTCCCGATCGGCCGCCGCGAAGCGCCGCCATCGGATCGATTGGGTCATCGCGTCGCAACGATCTTGTGCGCGCCGAACGATGCGCGTTCGCGCCTTGCGGAATGGATTTATCTGACGCCGAGCGCGAACAATCCGGTCGGGCGCATGAACGCGCTGTTGCCGGACGTGATCGCCGCCGAACCGGTCGAACGCAAGTTCGCCAAGGCGCTCAAGTCCGGAAGCATCAAGGCACTGGATGCCGAAGCGCAACTTGCCGAGGCCGAACGCAATGGCGCACTCAGCGCCGACGAACGCAAACTGCTCGAACGCGTGCGCGCGGCGATGCAGGAATTCATCGACGTGGACGATTTCGACCCCGCGGAATTGCGCGCGGCGACGGCAAGATCCAAGCCCGGATTGCGTTCGGTCGCCTGATTACCCGCTGGATTGCCGCGTCGCCTCCGGCATCGCACGAATCTTCAATGCCAGCCGGATCGCAAACGCCGAGGCCAGCGCGGCGAGCAGGGCAAAGGTCGACCGCGACGACAGCCACGCCAGCGCAGGCACGGCGGCGGCGAGGTCGCGCATGCCCTGGATCGCGGCCATTACCAGCACGTCGCCGAAGCGCCAAACCGCGGTGTCGATGAAACCCTTGGCCTTGTAGCGCGTCTCTCGACTCACGCGGGTGAACAGGCTGTCGATGGCCGGATTGTTGACGCCATAGGAACCGGCGCGGGTGACGATCAGCGCCGCCGCAACTGCGCCCGGCAATCCGACGAACGCCAACGTGACCAGCGTGAGCAGCTTCACGACCTCGCTGCCGGCGATACTCGATGCCGGCCCGAAGCGCGTGAGCACGATGCGGGTGATGAAAATCTGGGTGAGCGCCATCAGCACGTTGGTCGCCGCATCCACGCTGGCGAAGAAATCGGTGCGCGCCGCGGCGTCCGAATAGAAGTGGTGGCCGAAGTCGTTTTGCAGGTTGTACAGCACGCCGCCGACGCTGTCGCCGAGCAACATCATCAGCGCGATGCAGCGCAGGAACGACGAACCAAAGACGAGTTTCGCGCCGGCCCAGAATCCGCCGCCGATCACGACTTCGTTGCGCCGCGTGTCGCGCGCGACGGGATGCCGTCGCGACCAGACGATCAGGCCGAGGATGCAACCGACCGCACACGCCAGCAGAGCCGCGGAAACGCCGAGCAGCGGCGCGATGCCGATGACGTGCACCAGCCACTTGGTCAGCAAGGGACCTGCGATCGCGCCGAGCGTACCGCCGAGGGCGACGATGCCGAACAGGCGATACGCCTGATCCGCGCTGAAGATGTCGGCGACGAAACTCCAGAACACGGCGACCACGAACAGGTTGAACACGCTCACCCATACGAAAAATATCGCGCCGAGAATCTGCGGGCTGATCGTGCCCTGCGCCTGGAACGCCGGGATGAAGGCGAGCAGGTTGAGGATGAAAAAAACGTACACGACCGGCACGAAGCGCTTGCGCGGAAAGCGCGCCACCAGCCAGCCGTAGACGGGCGTCAGCGCCAGCGTGGCGACGAAGGTCGCGCTGTAGAACGGCAGCAGCGCTTGCACGCCGATTGCTGCGGAAAGCTGTTCGCGCAACGGACGCAGCACGTAGTAGGCTGCGAGCACGAAAAAGAAATAGGCGAAGGCAAGGATCACCGCCGGCCATTCGTGACGCTCGACGCCGGTGATCGTCGCCGCAAACCCGCGGCGCTTGGTCTGATCGATTGCGGCCAAGTTGCTATCCGTAACTGCGGACGGCGAAGCGTAGCACGCACGGCGCGCCCTTCGCGTATGCTTTCGGCATGCCGGCCACGCTCGCCTCGATCCATGTCTACCCGCTCAAATCCTGCGCGCCACTGACACTGGGCGTCGCGCGCGTCGAGGCGCGCGGCCTCGAACACGATCGGCGCTGGATGGTGGTGGATGCCGATGGCAAATTCATCACCGGACGCAAGCATCCACGCCTGACCCTGATTCGCGCAGCTCCCGATGCCGGCGGCACGCTGCATCTGCACGCGCCAAACATGCCGCAACTGCATCTTTCGCCGGCCTGCGCATCGTCACGCATGGACGTTGAGGTCTGGGGCAGCCACGTTGCCGCGCAAACCGCCAGCCCCGCGGCCGACGATTGGATCAGCACGTTCCTTGGCATTCGTGCGCGCTTCGCGCATATGGACGAGGCCTGCCTGCGCACGGTCGATCCCGATCACTCGCAACCCGGCGACATCGTCAGCTTCGCCGACAGCTATCCGTTGCTCGCGATCTCGCAGGCAGCGCTGGATCAACTCAATTCCAGGCTGACACATCCTGTGCCGATGCTGCGCTTTCGCCCCAGCATCGTCATTGCCGGCACGCAGCCGTACGCCGAAGATGGCTGGAAGCGCGTGCGCATCGGCGGCATCGAATTCGACGTCGCCAAACCCTGCATCCGCTGCCTGTTCACCACGGTGGATTTCGAACGCGGCGAATTCGATCCCTCCGGCGAACCGCTGCGGACACTGCTCACTTACCGGCGCACGCCCAAAGGCGTGAGCTTCGGCCAGAACCTGATTGCGCGTGGGACCGGCACGTTGCGCGTGGGGGACATGGTGGAAGTCCTGGCTTGATTGCTGCGCCGCGATGGAGCATCTGCTCTAGCCAAGCCTCGTAGCCTCGCACGATGAAATACGATTACGTCATCGTAGGCGCCGGTTCCGCCGGCTGCGTGCTTGCCAACCGGCTTAGCGCGAATCCAAACCATCGCGTGCTCCTGCTCGAGGCCGGCGGACGCGACTGGCACCCGTTCATCCACATGCCGGCCGGCATCGCCAAGATGGTGAACCGCAAGGGCATCAACTGGGATTACTACACCGAACCGGAGCCTGGCCTGGACAACCGCCGCCTGTGGTGGCCGCGCGGCAAGGTGCTCGGCGGCTCCAGTTCGATCAATGCGATGTGCTACATCCGCGGTGATGCGCGCGACTACGACGAGTGGGCGCGCCTGACCGGCGACGAACGCTGGAACTGGGCCGGCGTGCTGCCGTATTTCAAGCGCTCCGAAGCCAACACGCGCGGCGCCAGCGAACTGCACGGTGCGGACGGCCCGCTCGCCGTGCAGGATCTCAAGTACCACAACGCGCTGACGCAGGCCTTCGTCGATGCCGCGCAATCCTGCGGACACGTTGCCAACCCGGACTTCAACGGCGAACAGCAACGCGGCGTCGGCTTCTATCAGGTTACGCAGAAAAACGGCGCGCGCTGCTCGACGGCGGCGAGCTATTTGCGCGCAGCGCGCGGCCGCGCCAACCTGACCGTGCGTACGCGCGCGGTGACGCAACATGTCCTGCTCGACGGTCATCGCGCGGTGGGCGTGGATTACCGCCACAATGGCCGCCTGACCCGCGCCGAGGGCCGCGAGGTGATCCTGTGCGGCGGTGCGATCAATTCGCCGCAACTGTTGATGCTGTCGGGTATCGGCCCTTCCGATCATTTGCGCGAGCACGGCATCCGCACCATGCACGATCTGCCCGGCGTCGGCGCGAACCTGCAGGATCATTTGGACATCTGCACGCTGCAGCGCTGCACGCAGCCGGTCAGCTACGACCGGCTCAACGAAGTCTCGGTGGCGCTCGAATACCTGCTGCGCCACGACGGGCCCGGAACCTCGAACATCGCCGAGGGCGGCGCGTTCGTGCGCACGCAACGGGCGCCGGACGAACGCTGCGACGTGCAACTGCACTTCATCCCCGCCCTGCTCGACGATCACGGCCGCCATCGCCTGCCCGGCTACGGCTACACCCTGCATGCCTGCAACCTGCGCCCGCGCAGCCGCGGCGCCATTCGACTGAAATCCGCCGATCCCGTGGCGAAGGCGGAGATTCGCGCGAATTATTTGAGCGACGGCGACGGCCACGATCTTGCGACGATGATCGAAGGCGCCAAGCTGTCACGCGAAATCTTCGCCGCCACGGCTTTCGATGCGTATCGTGGCGCGGAGATCTTTCCCGGCACACAAACGCGCAGCGATGCCGACCTCGCCGCTTTTATCCGGCACAAGGCCGAGACCGTCTACCACCCGGTCGGCTCCTGCCGCATGGGCAACGACGATCAGGCCGTGGTGGATTCGCAACTGCGCGTGCACGGCGTCGCCGGATTGCGCGTCGTCGACGCCTCGGTGATGCCCTGCCTGCCCGGCGGCAACACCAATGCGCCAACGATCATGATCGCCGAACGAGCGGCAGACATGATCGCAGCTGCTTAAGCCGCCCGGTCGAGTTGCGGCGGCAGCGGGCAGTGCAGCGCCGCACAGATGGTGCGCAGCAATTCCGCTTCGGTGACGCTGACCTTGCCGTCGGCACCGATCGCGGCAGTGAGGCCGCGCACCAGCAGTTCCTTGCCGGCCGGCGCGAGCGCGTCGAGCAGGGGCAAGGCGCGATCCAGGGCCACGATCCATTCCTCGCGCTGCAAATACGGCGCGATGTCGTCGGGCAAGACTTCGTTCATGCCCACGAGGTAGGCGCGCTCGGCATCGGCTTCACTGTCGGCGCCGTACTCGGCGACGATGGCGATCGCATCGGCAATCTCGGATGCGCACGACACCAGTTTCGTCGAACCGGTTGGCCGGGCCCTGGAAGGATCCAACGCATCCATCACCTGCACGCCGACGAGCTTGGCCAGGCAGTATTCCTCCAGATGCACTTCACCGTCGGCCTGGATCAGTTCGTTGAGCGCAACCAGGAAGGTCTGCAATTGCGGACGCGGCTGGCGGCGCAGCGCCGGAAACGCAAGCTGGGCGAGCGGCAGGCGCTGCATCGGGTGCAGGGTGTCGGTGTCGACGAGGATTTCCTCGACGCCCTTGCGCACGTTTGCGTCGTAGCGCTTTTCCAGCAATGCGAGTTGCTTGCCGCGCATCGTCGCGTCGGTGTCGACGGCAAGCGCGAACACGACTTGCTGGCATCGCGTGCCCATGTAGGCGAGCGCGCGCAGCTTGTCGGAAATGGTGCCGTGGATGGCGCCGGCCGTCTGGTAGTCGTCGTTGCCGGGATGTGCGACTTGCTTGACCACCTTTTGCGCCGAAAGCGCAATCTGCGCGTCGGCTTGCGGCAGTACCACTTCCGCGGCAGGCGCAACCGGTGCAGCAGTCGCCATGGTGGACGCGATGGGCGCCGGCGCGAAACCCGAGATCGACACCTGTGCGCCGTCGGACTCGCCCACCGGCACCGGATTCGACCAGGCCTTGGCGATGGCGTCGAGTTCAACCGGATCGAACGCCGGATCAATGGCTTTGATGCGCAAATGCAGCGGTGGATGCGTGGCGAACAGCGCCGAGTAGCCGACACCATCGCCGAACAGCATGTGCGCGACTTCCTCGGTCTCCCCGCTGGCCAGTTTCGAGCCATCTGCCAAACCGCCAATCTTTTTCAGCGCTCCGGCAATGCCGGTCGTCTGGCGGGTGAACTGCACAGCCGAAGCGTCGGCCAGGTATTCGCGCTGGCGCGAGATGCCGGCCTTGATCAGGCGGCCGAAGAACACGCCGATGTAACCGATGGCGAGGATCGCGATGCCGACCAGCACGGCATAGCCCGAATCGCGGCTCCGCCCGCTGTTCGCCGCGATCTTGCGACCGATGATGCCGATCACGAGGATACCGAACAGCACGCCCATCAGGCGGATGTTCAGGCGCATGTCGCCGTTGAGCACATGGCTGAATTCATGCGCGATGACGCCCTGCAACTCCTCGCGGTTGAGCTTGTCGAGCGCGCCTTGGGTGACCGTGACCGCCGCATCCGCAGGCGTATAGCCGGCGGCGAACGCATTGATCGCCGGCTCGCCTTCGAGCACGTAGACCTCGGGCACCGGCACGCCGGAGGCGATGGCGATTTCCTCGACCACGTTGCGCAGGCGCTTGTGCGCGAAATCGGTTGTGGTCGGCTCGACGAAGGTGGCACCGAGCTGGCGCGCGACCACGCCGCCGCCGCCGCGCAAGGCGGTGATCTTGTACATCGAACAGGCGCCGATGATGCCGATCACGAGCACGCTGTTCCAGAACATCACCGCGCCGATGCCGGGAT
>JAFEFD010000562.1 GCA_018240765.1 Pseudomonadota bacterium
GTGGTGACCAGCCAGTGGGCGCCGCGCGTCGATATCCGCGAGGAAGAAAAGCGTTTCGTGATCCTCGCCGATATCCCCGGAGTCGACCCCAAGGACATTGAAATCAGCATGGACAAGGGCATCCTGTCCATCAAGGGCGAGCGCAACGCCGAGAACAAGGAGCCGGCCGGCAAGTTCACGCGCGTGGAGCGGTCGTGGGGTTCGTTCTACCGGCGTTTCGCGCTGCCCGACAGTGCCGACGCCGACGGCGTCAGCGCCAGCGGCAAGCATGGCGTGCTGGAAATTTCCATACCGAAGAAGCCGGAAACCACGCCGCGCAAGATCGAAATCAAGCACTGAGCGAGCAACCGCTGCAGCGATACCCGCGGTTGTCACGCGCAGCCGCGGGTTTTCGTGTTGAGGCGAGGCGTGCGCTTCGACTTCGCGCGCCAGGCGCGTTACGCTCAGCGCGAACGGAGTGACCGACGATGCAATTCAAGGATTACTACGACATCCTCGGCGTGAAGCCGGGCGCGAGCGACGCGGAAATCAAGACCGCGTATCGCAAACTGGCGCGCAAATACCACCCGGATGTGAGCAAGGAAAAGGGCGCGGAGGAGAAATTCAAGGGCGTCAACGAGGCCTACGAAGCGCTCAAGGACCCGGCCAAGCGCAAGGCATACGACCAGTTGCGCGCGCAAGGTTACCGGCCGGGTGAGGAATTTCATCCGCCACCGAACTTCGGTGAAGGGCAGGGCTTTGATTTTTCCGACCTCGGCGGCGAAGGCGGCTTCTCGGATTTCTTCGAATCGCTGTTCCGTCAGGAACGCGGTCGCGGCGGGCAGCCGCGTCCCCGGCGCGGGCGCGACGTGCAGGCGCGGATCGAGATTCCGCTGACCACGGCGTTTAGCGGCGGTCGCGAGCGATTCAGTCTTCACGATGGCGCCGGCGAGCGCACGCTGGAGGTAAAGATTCCGGCCGGCGTCCTCCCCGGACAGCAGATTCGCCTTGGCGGGCAGGGCTCACCTGGTTCGCACGGGGCGCCGGCCGGCGACCTGTTGCTGGAAATCGGCGTGCGCGGCGATTCGCGTTTCCGTCTGGAAGGGCGCGACGTGCACTACACCTTGGCGTTGCCGCCGTGGCAGGCCGCGCTCGGCGCGACGGTCACGGTGCCGACCCTGGGCGGCGATGTGGAACTGAAGATTCCGGCAGGATCCGACAGCGGCAAGCGCATGCGCTTGCGCGGGCGCGGCATGCCGGGCGCGAGTCCGGGCGACCAGTTCGTGACGCTGCAGGTCCACGCGCCGCCCGCGCATACCGATGCGCAGCGCAAACTCTACGAGCAGATGGCGAAGGCGTTTGCCTGACGTCGCCGGTCGGATCAGGCCGCGGGCAGGAGCTTGTTGATCGTCTCTACCAATTCGCTTTCGTTCACGGGTTTCGTGACGTAGGCCTTGGCACCTTGGCGTATGCCCCAGACGCGGTCCGTTTCCTGGTCCTTGGTGGTGACCAGGATGATCGGGATATGACTGGTCTTGGCGTCCTTGGAAATGCTGCGTGTGGCCTGGAAACCGTTCAGGTTGGGCATGACCACGTCCATCAGGATGAGATCCGGAACCTCGCGCTTGGCCGCTTCCACGCCCGCGGCGCCATCGTCGGCCGTGATCGTCTGGTGGCCGAGTTTCTCCACGATCCGCTTGATTCCGACCAGTTGCGAAGGCGAATCGTCCACGATGAGAATGCGCGCCATGAGTTACCCGTTCCGTTCACCCCCGCTTGTGCGGGCACTGCATTCTAAGGCGGCATGCGCATTTAATTCCAGCGCATTGCAAGGGACAAAAAAAACTTCTTGAGTTCCAGATCGTTGACGTGCTTTGTTGATAGGAAATCGAGATCGGGCCGGGCTCAGAGTTTGACCACAGTGCGTCCAAACGAGCCGCCGGCGAGCATGGTGTCGAACACGCCGGGCAGGTCGGCGAGGCCGACTTCACGCGTGGCAATGCGATCCAGATGCGCTGGTTTCCAGTCCGTGGACAGCAGCGCCCAGACCTTGTCGCGAATCGTGCGCGCGGTCCCGGCCGAGGCGATGCCGAGCAGGCTCAGGCCGCGGATGATGAACGGCATCACCGTGGTTTGCAGTTCCGGTGCGGCGGCGAGGCCGCAGCTGGCGATATTGCCATAGGGTTTGATGACGCGAGTCAGGCCCGAGAGCATGTCGCCGCCGACGTTGTCGATGGCGCCAGCCCAATGCGCCGATTCCAGCGGGCGCTGGCCCCAGTACAGGTCCTTGCGCGAGATGCATTGCTTCGCGCCGAGCGCGATCAAGTCGTCGAAACGGTCGAGCTTGCCAGTGATTGCATGCGCCTCGAACCCGGCGCGGGTGAGGATGTCGATCGCGAGCGAGCCCACGCCGCCGGTCGCGCCGGTGACGACGATCGGACCCATGTCCGGGTTTTGGCCATTGCGCCTCATCTGATACACCGACAGCGCCGCGGTGAATCCTGCCGTGCCGATCACCATCGATTCGCGCAGGGTGAGTCCCGTCGGCAGTGGAATCGTCCACTTCGATTCGAGGCGCGCATATTCCGCGTAGCCGCCGTCGCGCGTTTCCGATAGTCCGCAACCGGTGCACAGCACCTGGTCGCCTTCCTTGAATTGCGGATCGCTGGATGCCGCGACATAACCGGCCACGTCGATTCCGCCATTGAGCACCGGCTCGCGCAGGATCTTGCCCTTGCCGGTTCCGGCGAGGGCGTCCTTGTAGTTGACCGACGAGTACGCGACCTTGACCAGCACTTCGCCGGGTGAAAGCTCGTCTGCGCCCATCGTCTCGATGCCGGCGCGATAGGGCTTCTCTTCGGCGTGGATGCGGAAAGCTTTGAGGTTCGATTCTTGCGTATTCATGTTTTTGCTCGTCATTCCAGCGAAAGCTGGAATCCAGCTTTCCATTTGCGCCATGATCTACAACAAGGTTGGATACAAATCATTCCACTTCGGATTTTCGGACTCGATGAGTTCGATCTGCCACTGCCGTTTCCACGCCTTGATGGCCTTTTCGCGTGAAATCGCTGACTCCATCGTTTCGTGCCGTTCAAACCAGACCAAGTTGTGGATGCGATGCTGTTTCGTGAAGCCCTCAACAAAATCGTACTTGTGTTCCCAGATGCGTTTGAACAGGTCGGACGTGACGCCGACATATAGCGTGCCGTTCCAACCGTTTGCAAGAATGTATACGCACGGTTGTTTCATTTGCCTATAAGGGCTGGATTCCAGCTTTCGCTGGAATGACGAGCATTAGTTGGCCTTGTGGATCGCCCGCTTGTCCACCGACATCGCGGCTTCGTGCACCGCTTCGCTTAGTGTCGGATGCGCGTGGATGATGCGCGCCAGGTCTTCCGACGATCCCTTGAACGACATCGCGACGACGCATTCGGCGACGAGTTCGGAAACCTCTGCGCCGACAAGGTGCACGCCCAAAATGCGATCGGTCTGCGCATGGGCAATCATCTTCACGAAGCCGGCGGGTTCGTTCATGGCGACGGCGCGGCCGATCGCGGCGAACGGGAACGAACCGGTCCTGTACGGGATGTTCTCGGCCTTGCACTGCTGCTCGGTCTTGCCGACCCAGGCGATTTCCGGTTCGGTGTAGATGACCCACGGGATGACGTCGTAGTCGACGTGGCCGGCCTTGCCGGCGATGAGCTCGGCGACGGCAATGCCTTCCTCGAAGCCCTTGTGCGCGAGCATCGGTCCGCGCACGCAGTCGCCGACCGCCCAGACGCCATCGACGCTGGTCCAGCAGTGTTCGTCGACGACGACGCGACCGCGCTCGTCGAGCTTGACGCCGGTGCCGTCGCCGAGCAGGCCGTCGGTGAAGGCGCGACGGCCGACCGCGACGAGCAGCTTGTCGACGACGAGTTGTTTCTCGCCGTCCTTGCCGGCGTAGGTGAGCTGCACTTCGTTGCCCTTGACCTCGGCTTTCGACAGCTTGGCGCCGAGTTCGATCTTGAGGCCCTGCTTGGTCAGTTCCCGGAGCGCGGCCTTGGCGACTTCCGCATCGGCCGTGCCGAGGAAGTCGGGCAATGCTTCGATGATCGTCACGTCGCTGCCGAGACGTTTCCACACGCTGCCGAGTTCGAGGCCGATGACGCCCGCGCCGATCACGCCGAGGCGCCTGGGTACGGCATCGAAGGCGAGCGCGCCGGCGTTGTCGACGATGGTCTTGCCGTCGAACCTGGCAAACGGCAGTTCGATCGGCGTGGAGCCCGTCGCAATAATCACGTTCGTGCCGGCGATGGTCTGCTTGCCGCCGTCGGGCGCGGCGATCTCGACCTGGCGATCCTTGAGCAGCCGCGCCTTGCCGAGGAACGAGGCGATCTTGTTGCCCTTGAACAGCATCGCCACGCCGCCGGTGAATTGTTTGACGATCTTGTCCTTGCGGCCGACCATCGTCTTCACGTCGATGCTCGGATTC
>JAFEFD010000563.1 GCA_018240765.1 Pseudomonadota bacterium
GCGATGGCAGCGCCACCACACGGCTTCCGCGCACATGATCGCAGTGTGATTTCGCTGCGCCAGTTCCAGCAGCCGCATCATCCCGGTTTGAAATTCCGGCGTTTCCATGTAGTCGGCGTAGCCGCGAAACGCTTCGTTGCGCCAGACCGTGTTGCGCGAATTCATACGCGCGCGTCGACGCCCGCCGAGTTCCGGGAGGGCGACGTATTCCACGCCAACTTGCGCGAGCGATTCGCACAGCGGCTCCGGATTGAATTGCGGATATTTGCGCGAACCTGCATAGCGGCGCACGTCGGCGACCGTCTCGATTCCATTGGCGGCGAGCAGGGCGAGAAACTCGGCGGCCGTGCGCGTCGAGTGGCCGATGGTCCAGATCGTGAATACTTTGTTGCTCATGCCGTCGCTCATTACAATATTTAACACCACGCGGCCTGCAATCGGCACTTTCGGCATGGGCGCGAGAAGAGTCGCGGCGCATAATCGTGCGCTTCCGGCGCAGGGGCGCCGATGCCATCAGGGAACCGCCATGCCGATTCGTGTTGTCCTCGCCTGCTTGTTGTTGACCGTGTTCGGCTCCGCACCAACATTCGCTGCCGATCACGACAAGCCCGATGCGAAACCAGCCGCAGAGACGAAGTCCGTACCCGTGCCGCAGGAAAAATCTGTCGTCACATCGCACAACGTGACGATCAACGGCCGCAGCTACGCATACAAGGCCACCGCCGGCACGCTGATCATCCGCAACGAAAAAGGCGAGCCGGATGCGAGCGTGTTCTACGTCGCCTACACCGTCGGCGACGGCAAGGATTCGCTACAGCGCCCGGTCACGTTCCTGTACAACGGCGGCCCGGGCTCATCGAGCATCTGGCTGCACATGGGTTCGTTCGCGCCGGTGCGCATCGAAACGGCGAGTCCGAACGCGACGCCACCGGCTCCGTACCACCTGGTGCCGAATGCGGACAGCCTGCTCGACAAGACCGACCTCGTCTTCGTCGACGCGATCGGCACGGGTTATTCGCATGGCATCGCCGACGAAAAAGACAAGAAGGACAAGGATGCGAATCCCGACAAGCGCTTCTGGGGCACGGACCAGGACATCGACGCGTTCGGCCGCTTCGTGCAGCGCTACATCACCAAATACGACCGCTGGAACTCGCCGAAATTCCTGTTCGGCGAATCCTATGGCACGCCGCGCTCGGCCGGCCTGGTCAAGTGGCTGGCCGACAACGGCATCGCCTGCAACGGCGTCGTGCTGCTGTCGTCGATCCTCAATTACGCCGAGCACCTGCCAGGGCTGGACATCAACTACGTGAATTACCTGCCGTCGTACGCGGCAATTGCCTGGTATCACGACAAGCTGCCGAACAAGCCGGCGACACTGGAGCCATTCCTCACGCAAGTGCGCGATTTCGCGCGCGGCGACTACCAGGTCGCCTTGAGCAAGGGCGCGGCGCTGTCCGACGCCGAACGCGACGCCATCGCGGAAAAATTGCACATGTATACCGGCTTGGGCGTGCAGTACCTGAAAGAGGCGAACCTGCGCGTGAACCCGGGCCGCTTCCGCAAGGAACTTTTGCGTGGCGAAGGCCTGACCATGGGCCGTTACGATGCGCGCTTCGAAGGCGTGGATTCGGATTCCGCCGGCGAGAATCCCGAGACCGATGCATCCGACACCGCCATCAGCGGCGCATTTACCGCCGCGTTCAACGATTACCTCGCGCGCGAGCTGAAATATCCCAGCGACGTGCCGTACAAGGTATCGGCCGGCGCCATCCGCGTGTGGGACTGGAAGCACAAGACGCCCGGTACGGGCTTCATGAGTACCGTGCCGCTGCCGATCATGGTTGGCGATCTGGGTTATGCGATGCGCGAGAATCCGCATCTGAAGGTGCTTTCCGCGAACGGCTGGTTCGACCTCGCCACGCCGTTCTTCGCCACCGAATATGACTTGGCGCACTTGGGACTGGACGCGAAACTGCGCAACAACGTGACGTTCACCTACTACCCGTCCGGGCATATGGTTTATCTGAACGTGGATGCATTGAAGCAATTCAAGTCCGACTTGGCGAAGTTTTACGACAGCGCCGCGCCACACTGATCGCTGGCGGAATTCCCGGCGCACGATGGCATAATCGTGCGTCGTGTCTCATCGGAAGTATCCGCCATGTCGTTCCTGTTTCGTTGCGCGGCGCTCGCCGCGATGAATCTTGCTGTCGTGCAATCTGCGTTTGCCGAAGCCGATCCGCATTCCCGGGCACAGCCCGACATCGTGCGCGTGACCGCGCTGGCGCTGGATCTTTCCGTGTCGTTCGACCAGCGCGAGCTGGCCGGCTCGGTGACACTGGATCTGGATTGGCACGATAAGGCGGCCAGGGAACTCGTGCTCGACACGAACGATCTGGCGATCGAAAAAGTCGAAGTTGCCGACAAAGACGGTCGCTGGACACCGGCGAAATTCACGCTCGACAAGGCCGACCCCATGCTCGGTTCGGCATTGCGCATCGCCGCGAGCGCAAACAACCCGCAAGTTCGCATTGCCTACCACACGCGTCCGGATGCGTTTGGCTTGCAGTGGTTGGATCCCGCGCAGACGGCAGGCAAGCAGCATCCGTTCATGTTCTCGCAGTCCGAGTCCATCGCCGCGCGTTCGTGGGTGCCGCTGCAGGACACGCCTGCGGTGCGCTTCACCTACACCGCGCACATCCGCGTGCCGAAAGCGCTGCGCGCGGTGATGAGTGCCGACAATGATCCGAAGCATGCGCTGGATGGCGATTTCCGTTTCAGCATGCCGCAGAAGATTCCCTCGTATCTTCTGGCCATCGCGGTCGGCGATCTGGCGGTGAAAGAAACCGGACCGCGCAGCGCGGTCTATGCGGAGCCCGCGACCGTCGCGCTGGCCGCGAGCGAATTCTCCGACACCGAAAAAATGATCGAGACGGCCGAGAAACTTTACGGCCCGTATCGCTGGGGACGCTACGACATCCTGGTGCTGCCGCCTTCGTTCCCTTTCGGCGGCATGGAAAATCCGCGCCTGACCTTTGCCACGCCGACGATCATCGTTGGCGACAAGTCGCTGGTCAGCGTCATTTCGCATGAACTGGCGCATTCATGGTCCGGCAACCTCGTGACCATGGCCGCGTGGCGGCACATGTGGCTCAACGAAGGCTTCACCACCTATGTGCAAGGCCGCATCGTCGAAGCCGTGTATGGCAAGCAGCAGGCCGCCGAGGAATTCATCATCGACGCGAACGAACTTCGCGCGGAGATCAAGGACGGCGAAATCCCGCCCGCCGACCAGCGCCTGGTGCCCGACCTCACGGGCCGCGGCGCCGACGACGGACAATCCGACATCATCTACACCAAGGGCGCGTGGTTCCTGCAATGGCTGGAGACGAAATTCGGCCGCGCCACGTTCGATCCGTTCCTGCGCGGTTACTTCGATCACTTCGCGTTCCAGAGCATCACCACCGACCAGTTTGTCGATTACCTCAAGACTAATTTGCTCGACAAGCATCCGGGCATCGTGACCATGGATCAGGTGAACGCGTGGATTCACCAGCCGGGAGTTCCGGTCGACGCACCGATGCCAGTCTCGCCGCGTTTCGCCGCCGAGGACGCGGAGCGCGTGCAATTCGTCGCCGGCAAGATCGATGCCGCCGGCCTGCACGCGCGCAAATGGTCGACGCAGGAATGGCAATACTTTCTCGATCAGTTGCCGGACAAATTGCCGCTCGCACAGATGCAGGCGCTGGATGCCGAGTACCATTTGACCGGCACGCGCAACGCGGTGATCGGCGTGCGTTGGTACAAACTCGCCATAGGCAGCGACTACACGGCGGCATATCCGGCGATGCGCGAACAGATGCTGCGCATCGGCCGCATGATCCTCGTCGTTCCGCTATACGAAGCGCTGGTGAAAACGCCGTCGGGCCGCGCGTTCGCGGAAAAAACCTACGCCGAGGCGAAGCCCGGCTACCACCCGATGACGCGCGTCGCGGTGGAGAAGGCGTTGGCGAAGGCCGGCGGAGCTAGCGGGTCAGGAACTTGACGATGAAATCCGCCACGCCTCGGTACGGCGGGCGCATGAATTTCATCGACGTCCAGCGCGCCTGATAGAGCACCGGCTTGGCCTTGCTCAGCGCGAGGAAGCCGGCGCGGCCGTGGTAGGCGCCCATGCCGGACGGGCCGACGCCGCCGAACGGCAGCGCGCTTTGGGCGAAGTGCATCACCGTGTCGTTGACGCTGACGCCGCCGGCAACGGTGCGCTCGAGCACGCGCCGCGTGCGCGCGCGATCGTGGTCGAAGTGGTACAGCGCCAGCGGCCGCGGCCGCGCGTTGACGTAGTCGATCGCGGCGTCCACCGAATCCACCGCGACCAGCGGCAGGATGGGGCCGAAGATTTCGTCCTGCATCAGCGCCAGATCCTCGCGCGCGTCCAGCACCAGGGTCGGCGGCAGCACGCGTTTGCCCGCATCGCCTGCCGCCAACTCGACGATCTTCGCGCCGGCGGCGTGGGCCTGATCCAGGTAACCTTTCAGACGTGCGTACTGACCGGCGTTGACGATGCTCGAGTAATCCGGATTCTCGGCGAGGTTCGCATATCTTTGCGAAATGTACTTTTGCATTTCCTCCACAAATTCCGGAATTGACGCCTGCGGCAGCAGCACGTAATCCGGCGCGATGCAGGTTTGCCCGGCGTTGAGGAATTTGCCGGCGGCGATGCGGTCGACCGCGGTGGCGATCGGATAATCGGGCGCGACGATGGCCGGCGATTTGCCGCCGAGTTCCAGTGTCACCGGCGTCAGGTTCGGGGCGGCGGCCGCCATCACCTTGCGTCCGACCGCAGTCGAGCCGGTGAAGAACAGGTGATCGAATGGCAGCGCGGCGAATGCGCCCGCGATTTCCGGCCCGCCGAGCACGACTGCGACGCGATCATCCGGAAATACTTCCGACAACATTTGTTTCAACAATTCCGACGTGCGCGGCGTGTGCTCGGAAGGCTTGAGCATGACGTGGTTGCCGGCCGCGATCGCTGTAATAAGCGGCTTGAGCGCCAGGTTCACCGGATAATTCCAGGGCGCGATGACGCCGACCACGCCCAGCGGCTGGTAGCGCACCTGCGTGGTCGCCGGCCAGAACAGCCAGTCGGCCAGCGCGCGCCGGCTGCGCATCCAGCCGCGCAGGTGGCGGCGCGTGTAGTCGATTTCCTTGAGTACGGTGAACGTGTCGGACAGCAGCGATTCGTGGCGCGAGCGGCGGCCAAAATCCGCGCTCATGGCCACGGCGAATTCCTCGCTGCGGGCCTTGAACGCCACGCGCAGGCGTTTCAGGTCATCCATGCGCTGACGGTACGTCGGCACATTACGTTGCTGCGCCGCGCGCAGGCGCGTGAGCGTGGCGTTCAGATCGGTCGGATTGGTCTGGGTATCCATGTCGCCAGTGTAGCGCCATCGGGACTGGGTGCTACCATCGTGTGATGACTATCCGACCCTATCGAAATCAACTGCCGCGCCTCGGCGCGCGTGCCTATGTCGATCCCGCTGCCGTGCTGATCGGCGACGTCGAACTCGGCGACGATGTCTCGCTATGGCCATGCACGGTCGTGCGCGGCGACGTGAATTACATCCGCATCGGCGCGCGCACCAATGTGCAGGACGGCGCGGTGTTGCACGTTACCCACGACGGCCCATATTCACCCGGCGGCTTTCCGTTGGTGATTGGTGCCGATGTCACTGTTGGACATAGCGCGATCCTGCATGCCTGCACGATAGAGGACGCCTGCCTGATCGGCATGCACGCCACCGTGCTCGACGGCGCGATCGTGCGCAAACACGGCTTCGTCGCCGCCGGCGCGGTGATCGCGCCGGGCAAGATCGTCGGCGAAGGCGAACTGTGGATGGGCAATCCCGCGCGTTGCGTGCGCAAGCTCGACGCCGCGCAAATCGAGGCGTTGTATTACTCGGCGAAGCATTACGTGAAACTGAAGGACG
>JAFEFD010000564.1 GCA_018240765.1 Pseudomonadota bacterium
TGCGCGCAGGTTTGTCAACGCTTCGAACAGCATGTGAACCGAGCGGGAAAACTCACCTTCAAGACTGCGCAATGCAGCGCGTGCGGCGGATTCTGAACCCGCGGCGATCAAGTCGGCGACCGCTTCGGCCTGCGTCAGGTCGAGCTTGCCGTTGAGAAAGGCACGCTCGCTAAACTCGCCGGGGCGCGCCGCGCGCGCGCCGAGTTCGCAGATGCGTTGCAACAACAGGTTCAGCACGACCGGACTGCCGTGCGCGTGCAGCTCGAGCACGTCTTCACCGGTGAAGGATTTCGGCGTGGCGAAATACAGGGCGAGGCCGCGATCCAGGATTGCGCCTTGCGTGTCGCGGAGTGTGCAGAAGTATACTTTGCGCGCTTGTGGATTCTTGCCGGTCAGCGCCTGCGCAATGACGCGGGCGCGTGGCCCGGAAACACGCACGATGCCGACGCCGCCGGCGCCGGGCGGCGTGGCAATCGCTGCGATGGTGTCGGTCGGCGCCATTCGTGCATTATCGGGCAGCCTTTGCGTCGGCTGCCTGCATCCGGTGATTGATCACCCACTGTTGCAACAGGCTGAGTCCGCCATTGACCGCGTAGTACAACACGAGGCCCGACGGGAACACGAAGAACAGGGCGCCGAACACGATCGGCATGAACTTCATCATTTTCTGCGTGGTCGCGTCCATGCCCGGACTCGGCGGCGTGAACAGCGTGGTACCGGCCATCACCGCCATGTTGATGATCGGCAGGATGTAGTACGGATCCGGCGCAGACAGGTTCTGGATCCAGCCGAAGAACGGAGCGTGGCGCAGCTCCACGCTTTCCAGCAGCACGTAGTACAGGGCGAAGAACACCGGTATCTGGATCAACGCCGGCAGGCAGCCGCCGAGCGGATTGATCTTTTCCTTCTGGTACAGCTCCATCGTCGCGGCGTTGAGCTTCTGCTTGTCGTCGCCGTAGCGTTCCTTCAATGCCTGCAGCCGTGGCGAGAGCTTTTTCATCTTCGCCGCGGAGCGGAATTGCGCTTCGCTGAACTTGAACATGACGAGCTTGATCAGCAGCACGAGCAGGATGATGGCCAGACCCCAATTGCGCACCAGCGCATGCAATTGCAGCAGGAACCAGTGCATGGGCTGCGCGATCGGCGTGAGCATGCCGTAGTCGGCGGTCAGGGCCAGGCCCTTGGCGATACCAGCGTCACTGATTGCATCGAGTTGGCCAAGCAGGGTCGGGCCGACGTACAAGTGCGCAGCGACGCCGTGCGACTGTCCCGGCGCCACCGTGATCGACGGCGACAGCGCGCGCACGAGGTAGCGCGGCGCACCATTCGCGGTATCCACGACTGCGCTCGAATACGTGTCGGTTTCGTTCTTGTCGGGAATCCAGGCGCTGAAGAAGTAATGCTGCAGCATCGCCGTCCAGCCACCGGCGAAGCTGCCGGTCAGCGGTTCCTTGGTGAACTTGTCGAACGCGAGTTTGTTGAACTTGTGTTCGGGGCTGTACCAGGCTGCGCCGACGTAGGCGTAGCGCTCGGGATTGTTGAAGCCGGTTGCCTGCGGCGGCGCGACGCGTTGCAACTGGCGGTACGCGTTGCCGGTCCAGGCCGTGTTGCCGCCATTGACGATGTCTTCGCGCGTGCCGATCAGGTAACTGCCGCGCTGGAAAATGTATACTTTTGTCACCCTCAGGCCGGCGGCATCGCTCCAGGTCAGCGGCACTTCCAGGGTGTCAGTGCCCGCGGCCAGCGCATAGTCGGTCTGGTCGGCATGGAACAGGGCCTGGTGATCCGGCGCTGCGCCTGCACCCGCGGCGCTGACGAGTCCGGATTGGGCCACGTAGTAAGTCGTGGCCGTATCGTCCATCAGGCGCACCGGCTCGTGCTTCTTGTCCGCATCGGCCGGATACGCCAGCAGCTCCGCGCGCACAATGCTGCCGCCGCGGGTATCGATGGTCAGGCGCAGCACGTCGGTCGTTACCGTGATCGTCGCTGCGGGCGTGCTTGCCGTATTCGCGCTTTCCGGCACAGCGGGCACGTTGGTGTTCGACGCGGTGGGCGCTGTGTTCGCGCTGGCGGCGGGTACATCCGCGCCTGGCGCTGTGGCATTCGCGGCGGCGGGTGTCGTGCTCGCGGTTGCCGCGGCCGGTGCCGGCGCCGGTTTCGGGCCGTAGTCCTGCTCCCACGCCTGCCACATCATCAATGCCACGAAGGCAAGGGCCATGAACAACAAGGAACGGGTGGTGGGCATGAAGACAGAACCGGTTGGCGGCGCGGATGCGCGTGAAGAATCAGGTGGCGATGACTGCCACCGGATCAAGGGAAACACTCAAGAGGCGCGCATTGTGCCGTTCATGCGGCTAGCGTTCAATGGCGGCAGCCTGCGCGGCGAGCCGGGACCAGACCGACTCCAGTTCCACGCGCAATTGCGCGTTGGTCTGTTCCGCCGCCGATTGCCGCGCGATCACGAGGATGTCACAAGCGGGCAGACGCGCGCGGTGCAAGCGAAAACTCTCGCGAATCTGGCGACGAATGCGGTTGCGCACCACGGCCAGCTTGGACACGCGCCGCGATACCGCCATTCCCAGGCGTGCGCCGGGCACGTCGCGATAGAAGTACTGGATGCTCAGCTGTTGCGAATTGAGCCGGCGACCGGATTCGCGCAGGCGCACGAAGTCCGCGGGTCGCAGCAATCGGGCGCTTTGCGGGTGGCGCAGCGCCACTCGAATCCTTACGGGATGAGTTTCTTGCGGCCCTTGGCACGCCGCGCATTGATCACTGCGCGTCCGCCGCGCGTTTTCATGCGCGCGCGAAAGCCATGCGTGCGGGCATGCTTGAGATTGCCGGGTTGGAAAGTGCGCTTGGTAGCCATGGCACGAATGTCGTTGCAAAAAAGGATTGCGATTCTAGGGGTAAAAGTGTACTTGCGTCAATGTATCCGCGCTTGGCGTGGCCCGCGTCGGGCGCTAGACTCCGTGATCCGCCCGCTGCGGCGGATGCACCGGTAACCAATTCCATCATGAGCAAATTGTGGCGGCGCTGCCTGGAACGCCTGGAAGGCGAACTGAGCGTCGAGGACCTGCACACCTACCTGATGCCCTTGCAAGCCAGCGAGGACGGCGACGGGCTGCGCCTGCTCGCGCCAAACGCCTATACGTTGGATTTCGTGCGCACGAAGTTCCAGGGCTTGATCGAGCGCGTGCTCGCGCATGTGCACGGCGCTCCGGTCGCGTTGCGCCTTGAGGTCGGCACGCTGGCGAGCCGGCGCGCGGAAAAAGCCGCCGGGCGCGCGAGCACCGCTGCCGAACCCGAGGACTTCGAGCATAACCTCGACCCGCACTACACTTTCGATACCTTCGTCGAGGGCAAGTCGAACCAGCTCGGCAAGGCATCGGCGATGCAAGTGGCGATGAATCCGGGCCGGGCCTACAACCCGTTGCTGCTCTACGGCGGCACCGGACTTGGCAAGACCCATCTCATGCATGCGGCCGGAAACCTGATTCGTGCCCACAATCCCGCGATGCGGGTGATGTATCTGCGTTCTGAACAGTTCGTCAACGGCATGGTGCGTGCGTTGCAGCAAAAAGGCATGGATGAGTTCAAGCGCCGCTTCCGCGATGTGGATGCGTTGCTCATCGACGACATCCAGTTCTTTGCCGGCAAGGATCGCACCCAGGAAGAGTTCTTCCACACCTTCAACGCGTTGTTCGAAGGCAAACAGCAGATCATCATGACCTGCGACAAGTTTCCGAAGGAGGTCGAGAACCTCGAGCCGCGCCTGAAATCGCGCCTTGGCTGGGGCCTGTCGGTGGCGATCGAACCACCGGATTTCGAAACACGCGCGGCGATCCTGCTCGCGAAATCCTCGGCACGCGGCCTGGATATTCCCGAATCCGTCGCGTTCCTCGTCGCCAAACGCATGCGCTCGAATGTGCGAGATCTCGAGGGCGCACTCAACACGCTGGCAGCGCGCGCGAACTTCCAGGGCGTGCCGATCACGGACGACTTCGCGCTGGAAGCCCTGCGCGATCTGCTCACCGTGCACAGTCAGGCGATCACGCTTTCGAACATCCAGAAAACGGTGGCCGACTACTACCAGATCAGCCTGCCGAATCTGCTATCGACCAGCCGGAGCCGATCCCTTGCGCGGCCACGGCAATTGGCGATGGCGCTGGCCAAGGAAATCACCGACCACAGCCTGCCCGAAATTGGCAGGGCGTTTGGCGGGCGCGACCATACGACGGTATTGCATGCCTGCCGCACGATCCGGGATCTGACCCACAAGGACGGCAAGTTGCGCCAGGATTGGGAAATGTTGTTGCGCCAGTTGACCGGTTGACGACATGTGTGCGCCGCATGTGGATAAGTTGTGCAACAATGCGGCGCATTGACATATCCACAAACAAGTACGAAATCATCAACATGTCTTTTGCAGGTTTTATGAATGTATTTCATTGATTTACAAGGGGAAAAAAACAATCCCCATCATTCACAGGTCCTATAACAACTCTTTTCATATATAAATAAACCAAATCACGGAAGCTACCACCATGCACTTCAGTATCCAACGCGAAGTTTTGCTCAAGCCGTTGCAACAGGTCATCGGTGTGGTGGAACGCCGACAGACACTTCCGGTGCTGTCCAACCTGCTGGTGGTTTCCGGATCGGGCAAGGTCAGCTTTACCGGCACCGATCTCGAGGTGGAAATGTCAGCGAGCGTGGATGCCGTTGATGCGGACGCCGGCGAAGTGACGATCCCGGCGCGCAAACTCTTCGATATCTGTCGCGCCCTTCCGGATGGGAGCAAGATCCAGTTCAAGCTCGCCAACGACCGCGTGACGGTGAGTTCCGGTCGCAGCCGCTTCACCCTGGCGACCCTGGGTGCGACCGAGTTTCCGGTGATCGAAAACATCGAGGTGATCGAGAAGATAACGCTGCCGAAGAATACGCTCAAGGAATTGATGGATCGCACCGCATTCGCAATGGCCAATCAGGACGTGCGTTACTACCTCAATGGCCTGTTGCTGGATCTGCGCGAGAAGTCCTTGCGTTGCGTCGCCACGGACGGGCACCGCCTTGCAATGTCGGAAACCGCGCTGGAAGGAGGCAATGCGGCGCAACGCCAGATCATCATCCCGCGCAAGGGTGTCGTCGAATTGCAGGGTTTGTTTGAATCCGGCGAAGGCGATGTGGAGCTCCAGTTTGGCCGCAACCACTTGCGCGTGCGCCACAACGATGTCGTATTTACCTCCAAATTGATCGATGGCCGCTTTCCGGATTACGAAGCAGTCGTACCGATCGGTGCGGACAAGGAAGTGCACATCGGCCGGGAATCCCTGCGTGGCGCCTTGCAGCGCGCGGCGATTCTGTCGAACGAAAAATACCGCGGGGTGAAACTCGAAGTCAGTCCCGGCAAGTTGCGCATCGTCGCGCACAATCCGGAACAGGAAGAAGCGGTCGAAGAGCTCGAAGCGCGTACCGGCGTGAACGAGCTCAGCGTCGGTTTCAACGTCAATTACCTGCAGGATGCGCTCAATGCCCTGCAGGGCGAGGAAGTACTGCTGTGCCTGCGCGACGCGAACTCCAGTTGTCTGTTACGCACTCCGGGCAGCGAACAGTCGCGGCATGTGATCATGCCGCTGCGCCTCTGATCCGACGCTAGCGCGGGCTGGAGTCGCAGCCATGCGCCTGGAACAACTCCACATAGAAAATCTGCGCAATATCGCCACGCTCGACGTGGCGCTGGCGCCGGGGATCAACGTCTTTGTCGGACCCAATGGCGCCGGCAAGAGCAGCATCCTCGAAGCAGCATTCCTGCTGTCCCACGCACAGAGTTTTCGCTTGGGTGCGACCCAAGACCTGATCCGGCGCGGCGAAAAGTGCCTCGCGGTAGCCGCAACCGTGTGCTGCGGCGAACGCGCTCGACGAATCGTGCTGATTCGTGACGACTCGAGTTGGAGCGGGCGCATCGATCAAACCGCCACCACTAGCCTTGGCACCGTCTTGGGCGAAACTGCCGTGGTGTGTTTCGAACCCGGCAGCCATGAATTGATTGCCGGTTCCGGCCGCGAGCGTCGGCGTTTTCTGGATTGGGGCGTGTTCCACGTGGAACATGCTTACCTCGCGATGGCGGCGCGCTACCGGCGCATCCTGCGCCAGCGCAACATGGCCCTGAAAGGCGGCGCGGGTAATGAAGAAGTCGATGCGTGGGACGTGGAACTGGCCAGCGCTGCCGCTCCCATGGACCAGCATCGCCAGCAGTACTTTTCGCGGTTCTGCGACCGATTGACGCAACTGGCAGGGCAATTCCTGCCGGAACTGGGGACATTCAGCATCGAATGGGATCGCGGCTGGCCGATGGATGCGAACCTGCGGGATCTGCTTGCGCAACGACGAAGCCTCGACCGGATGCGCGGTCACACCAGCCGTGGCCCGCATCGGGCAGACTGGGTGATCCGGTTTGAACGAGCGCCGCAACGTGGGCAATTGTCACGCGGACAGGAAAAGCTCTGTGCGCTCGCATGCGTCCTCGCCCAGGCGCAGGTTCACGCGGATACGAGTGGAGAATGGCCGGTCATCGCGCTGGATGACCTGGGTTCGGAACTGGATCTCGAACACCAGATGCGCGTGCTGGATTGGTTGTGGCGGGATGCCGAGCAGGTTCTCATTTCCGGTGTTGCGATCCCTGAGCCATTGCGCGCGAAACCCGATGCCTTCACCCTGTTCCACGTGGAACATGGCAGCCTGCGCGGCTTGCTATAATTCGACGGTTGCCCACGAAAAACCTGTGTTGTGCCCATGTCCGACAAAAACCAGAATCCCGCCGAAAATTATGACGCCAGCAAGATCAAGGTGCTCAAGGGCCTGGAGGCGGTGCGCAAGCGTCCGGGCATGTACATCGGCGACACGGACGATGGTTCCGGTTTGCACCACCTGGTTTTCGAAGTCGTCGACAATGCCATTGACGAGGCGTTGGCTGGCTATTGCGATCACGTAATCGTGACCGTGCACGCAGACGGCTCGGCCAGCGTCAGCGACAACGGCCGCGGCATTCCGGTCGACATGCATGAAGAAGGACGCTCGACGGCCGAAGTCGTGATGACGGTATTGCATGCCGGCGGCAAGTTCGACGACAACTCTTACAAGGTTTCAGGCGGCCTGCATGGCGTCGGTGTTTCCGTGGTGAATGCACTGTCCGAGCATTTGTGGCTGACGATCGATCGAGAGGGCTACCGCCACGAACAGGAATACCGCCTCGGCGAGCCGCTGTATCCGCTGCGTCGGCTGGAGGCCACACAATTGCGCGGCACGACGGTACGCTTCCTGCCCAGTCCGGAAGTGTTCTCCAACACCGAATTCCATTACGATATCCTCGCCAAGCGATTGAGGGAATTGAGTTTTCTGAACTCCGGCGTGAAGATCGAACTGATCGACGAGCGCGTCGGCAAAGCTGATGTTTTCCAATACGAGGGTGGCATTCGTTCCTTCGTAGAGCATTTGGCGCAACTCAAGACGCCGCTGCATCCGAGCGTGATCACGCTGGCCGGAAGCGCGGAGGGCGCTACGGTCGAAGTCGCGATGCAATGGACCGACGCCTATCAGGAAACCGTGTTCTGTTTTACCAACAACATCCCGCAGAAGGATGGCGGCACTCATCTGGCGGGCTTCCGCGCGGCACTGACGCGCACGCTTGGCAACTACATCGAGGCCAGCAATCTGCTCAAGTCCGCCAAAGTCGCTTTGAGCGGCGATGACATGCGCGAGGGCCTGATCGCGGTGCTGTCGGTGAAGATGCACGACCCGAAATTCTCGTCGCAGACCAAGGACAAGCTCGTATCGTCCGAGGTCAAAGGCACGGTCGAAACCATCGTCAACGCGAAGTTTGCCGAGTTCCTGCAGGAAAACCCGAACGAATCGCGTGCCATCGCCGCCAAGGTCGTCGACGCTGCGCGTGCGCGCGAGGCCGCGCGCAAGGCGCGCGAGATGACGCGGCGCAAGGGCGCGCTCGACATCGCCGGCTTGCCCGGCAAGCTCGCTGATTGCCAGGAAAAGGATCCGGCGCTATCCGAATTGTTTCTGGTTGAGGGCGATTCGGCGGGCGGCAGCGCCAAGCAGGGCCGCAACCGCAAGACCCAGGCGGTGCTGCCGCTCAAGGGTAAAATTCTAAATGTGGAAAAAGCGCGTTTTGATAAAATGTTGTCTTCGGCCGAAGTCGGCACGCTGATTACAGCGCTCGGCTGCGGCATCGGCAAGGAAGAGTTCAACCTCGCCAAGCTGCGCTATCACCGCATCATCATCATGACCGACGCCGACGTCGATGGCTCGCACATCCGCACCTTGCTGCTGACGTTCTTCTACCGGCAGATGCCCGAGCTCATCGAGCACGGCTACGTCTACATCGGCCTGCCGCCCCTGTACAAACTCAAGCAGGGCAAACAGGAGCTGTACCTGAAGGACGACGCGGCGCTGAATGCCTACCTCGTTTCCAACGCGGTCGACGGCGCCCAGCTTGATCCGGGTGGCAGTGCGCCGCCTATCAGTGGCGTCGCGCTGGAACGCCTGCTGCTCGATTACCATCTGGCTCAGGAACAGATTGGCCGCCTCGGCCAGCGCTGTGACGCCGCCGTACTCGGCGCCATGCTGGATGTGGATGTTCCGCAAGACGTGTGGGCGCAACCGCAAGCCGCGCAAGCCTGGATCGCGCGCCTGAGCGCGAAGCTCACCGCGCAGGGGCTGGGCAAGCCGGTCTATCGATTGAGCATACGCGCGGCCACGGCCGAACATCCTGCCGCCCTGAGCGTCGAACGCGAACATCACGGCCTGCGCGCGACGCAGGTCCTGCCGGCCGCGTTTTTCACCGGCGCCGAGTTTCGGCCGATTCGGCAGATTGCACAGCAACTCGATGGTCTGATTGGCACAGGCGCCAGCGTGCGCCGCGAGAACGCCAGCGCCAGCGTGGTGGATTTCGCGCAGGCAGCGGCATGGCTGCTCGATCAGGCCAAGAAGGGCCGCACGATCCAGCGCTTCAAGGGTCTGGGCGAAATGAATCCGGAGCAGTTGTGGGAAACTACGGTCAATCCGGATACGCGGCGCTTGCTGCAGGTGCGGATCGAGGACGCGGTCGCCGCCGACCAGATCTTCTCCACACTGATGGGAGACGTGGTGGAACCCCGTCGCGAGTTCATCGAACAAAACGCGTTGCGCGTGGCGAATCTGGATGTGTAAGGCTTCGGACGTATAAACGGCAACGAAATCTTGAGCAGAATGCATGCCCGGGTTAACCTCGGTTTTCCCCGGCGTGCGTTAGACTGCGCGGGACGGACATTGGAGGAGAGGGCCATGCGCAACAACCCGAAGCATTTCATCCGCGCCGCGCTGAGCGCGTTGCTGGCAACCGTGATTGCCGTGGCGAGCGTCGCCGCGATCGCCAAGGACAAGAAGGAAGAAGCGCGCTATCCGGATGCGACACGGCATGCGCCGAAGTCGGACCTTTCCAGCCAGGCGGATCAGAAGGCGCTGCAAGCCGCGATCGACGCGGTCAACAGTGGCGATGATGCGAAGGCCCAACAGGAAGCGCAGAAGGTCGCCGATGGCAGCCGCAGCAAGTACGCCAAGGGCATCGCGCTGCAAGTGCTGGCGAACATCAAGTTCAACCAGCAGGATTACAAGGGCGCGATCGACGACTACAAGAAACTGATCGAACTGGATTCTGTGCCCAACGACGCGTATTTCGACGCCATGTACAACATGGCTGCCGCCTACGTCGCAGACACCCAATACCAGGCGGCCCTGGACGAGCTGAAAACCTGGCGCGCACAGGGCAAACGTGAAACCGCGGACTCCTACGCCCTCGAAGGCAATGCGGAATACCGCCTGCAGAAGTACCCGGAAGCAATCGTGGCGATGAAAAAGGCGATGTCGCTGACCGACAAGCCGAAAGAATCGTGGAACAGCATCCTGATGGCAAGTTATGCAGAGAGTGGCCAGGCCGGCCAGGCCTCCGGCGTCATCGACGAGCAACTGGCCAAAGATCCGACGAACAAGGCGCTGGCGCACAACGCACTGGTCATCTACACCCAGGCCAACCAGGGCGACAAGGCACTGGCGCTGCTCGATCACGAGCAGACCAGCGGCATGATCACCGCCAATGAGGATTACGTCTCTGCCGCGAAATTCTATGCCAGCATCGCTCAGAGCGAAGCCAAACCCGAGGTCGCGCTCAAGGGTGCGGCGCTGCTGCAGCAAGGGCTGGACAAGGGCGCGGTAACGGCGAGCATGGAAAACTACAAATTGATGGGCGATTGCTACATGATCGGGCAGAAGGAAGATCAGGCCCTGGCCGCCTATTCCAAGGCGTCTCCGCTGGCCGCAAATGGCGACATCGACTACCTGCGTGCGCAGATCCTGGGTTCTCAAACCGAATGGGCGCAAGCACGCGACGTCTTGCAAAAAGGCATCGCACGCGGCGTCACCCAGAAGGGCAAGGCATACCTGCTGCTTGGCAAACTCAATCTTGGCAACAAGGACAAGGCAGCGGCCAAAGCGGCGTTCCAGAAGGCCGCCCAGGAAGCCGATACGCATGACGAAGCCCAGTCGCAGCTGGCCAAACTGGGCGGCAAGTGATTGGGCATTGCCGCGCATGGGCAAGCCGAGCGGGACAGGCATCGATTAGAGTATCTATACAAAATCAGGGCGCTGGTGTAATTTAATCCGCTCCCACTCAACCAAACGCCCGCACGAGTACTGCCACGAAGGCAGCGTGCGGGTGGCGACTGACAAAGACTGGTTCACACGATGGCGTTCGACTCCTACCAAGAAACCGAGCCGTTCAACTGGAAGCGCACCATCGGCCTTGCGGCGACTTTCGCGCTGCACGCGTTCGCTTTCATGATGCTGTTGGCGCCGGTAACGCCGCCACAGGCCAAGGACAAGGCCAAAGACAACGTCGTGACGGTGGAGTTCATTCCGCCGCCACCACCACCACCACCGCCGCCGCCGCCGCCACCGGAACCGCCGAAGAAGCCGCCGCCGAAGATCGTCGAGCACATCAAGCCGCCGCCGGTTGCACCGCCGCCGCCGCCAGCGCCGGTGGAAGCACCGCCGACACCGATGTCGATCCCGACGCCGCCAGCGCCGCCGGCACCGCCGCCGCCGCCGCAGGATATCGCGCCGAGCGAAAACATCAGCTACCGCAGGATGCGTCCGCCGCGCTATCCGCCGATCGCGATCCGCGAGCACCATTCGGGCAAGGTGGTCCTCAAGGTTCTGATCGGGCTGGATGGATCGCCCAAGGAAATCTCGGTCGAAAAATCCAGTGGCTATCGTGAGCTGGATCAGGCCGCGATTGCCGCGGCCAAGACCTGGATGTTCAATCCCGGCACGCGCAATGGCAAGCCATATGAAGGGTATGCGTTGGTTCCGATCGATTTCAATTTGAACGAGCTTTGATTGGCGGCGGCTAGCATCCGTCCGCAACTGGTGACACCATAGGCCTCTCACTTCAAGGGTAGAGTTATGTTACAAGACGCAGGTTCGACTCAATCCGCGCCGCCGGCTGACGCCGCCGCCGCGGTTACGGCAGCACCCGCCGGCGCTCCCGTCGCCGGTCACGGCGATGCCGCGGCTCTCACCCACATGGGTTTTGCCGATCTGGTTCACCATTTCGACTGGCTGAGCTGGATCACGCTGATCGTGCTGGTTGTGATGTCGATCGGTACATGGCTATTCATCGTGATCAATGGTTGGCGCGTCCTCGCCATCCGTTCACGCGCCGAACGCGTTCGCCATGTGTTCTGGGAGACCTCGTCCGCGCAGGAAGCCGTGCGCGTGATGGAAGACCAGCCCAAGTGGGAACCGTTTTCGAAGATTGCACTCGAATGCGCTTCGGCAGCAGCCCACCACCAGCGCCATGAAGGCAGCCGCATGGTCGAAGCCCTGAACCGGTCCGAGTTCATCGACCGCGCATTGCGCCAGGGCGTGGCCCGCGAAAGCGCGCGCCTGGAAGGCGGCCTGACCTGGCTCGCCACCAGCGGTTCCACCGCCCCGTTCGTCGGCCTGCTCGGTACCGTGTGGGGCATCTACCACGCCCTGATCAACATCGGTGCGTCCGGCAACGCCGGTATCGAAACCGTGGCCGGACCGGTGGGCGAGGCGCTGATCATGACCGCCATTGGTCTGGGCGTCGCCATTCCCGCGGTACTCGCCTACAACATCTTCGTCCGCGCCAACCGCGTGACCAACGCCCAGTTCGACGAATTCGCGCATGACCTGCACGACTTCTTCGCCACCGGCGCGCGCGTGGAAGGCGGCGCTGCACCGACCATGGGCAAGGCTGCCGCGGCCGCGCCGAGGAAGTAAGCCATGGCGATGAGTGTGGGCGGCAATGAAGGCGGCGTGATGGCGGAAATCAACGTCACGCCGCTGGTCGACGTGATGTTGGTGCTGCTGATCATCTTCATGATCACGGCGCCCTTGGCTTCGCACAAGATCAAGGTCGAATTGCCGATCGCGAGCTTGGATCATCCGCCCGACGAAGGCCAGAACCACCCGATCACGCTGGCCGTCAAGGACACCGGTGATCTGTACTGGGATGACGAGCCGGTTACTGAAGCGAGCATGCAGGCAAAGTTGCGCGTGGCCGCACAGCGCCAACCGCAACCGGAACTGCAGATCCGTGCCGACAAGGACACCGAGTATTCGCTCATCTCCACGGTGATGGGCGACGCGAAGGCCGCCGGCATGGTCAAGCTCGGCTTCATCACCCAGGCGCACAGCGCCACAACGCAATGACACGCCGCCGCCCGCGGGCGGCACGCGCTTTCGCATCGAGGTAACGCGACATGGCATTTTCCTCCAACAGCAGCAGCGGCGCGATGGCCGACATCAACGTGACGCCGCTCGTCGACGTCATGCTGGTGCTGTTGATCATCTTCATGATCACCATGCCGCTGCTGTCGAACAAGATCCAGATCGACCTGCCGCAGCCGTCACCGCCGCCAGCGGTGCCGCCGCCTCCGCCGCCGGAACCGATCCGTTTGGTCGTGCAGTCCAATGGACAGCTGTTCTGGAATGACGAGCCGATCAGCGAGGACGCCTTGCGTGCACAGTTGCGCGTGACCGCGCAGAAGGATCCGCAGCCCGAGCTCGACATCAAGCCGGATCGCACCACGAAGTATCAGCTCGTGGCCCAGGTCATGGCGGATGCCAAGAACGCCGGCATGATCAAGATCGGATTTGTGTCGCCGGCCGCTGCCGGCGATCAATAGATTGGCACAGAAGTTTGCGTCGCGACGCCGCGGAAACGCGGCGTTTGCGTTTCAGCGACCGAGAATTTCCAGATAGGCGCGCACGGTCAGCGCGAGTCCTGTGTACAACGCCTCACTGATCAGGGCATGCCCAATCGAGACTTCCGCCAGATACGGAATTGCCGCCTTGAGCGCGGGCAGGTTCGCCTGATCAAGATCATGACCTGCGTTCACACCAAGGCCGGCAGCGCGCGCCGCGTCGGCGGAAACGACACAGGCATCGAGCTCACGGGAGAAGTCGCCGCGTTCGAACGCGGCTGCATACGGGCCTGTATACAATTCCACGCGGTCCGCGCCAAGCTCGGCGGCGCGCGCGATTCCGGCTGCGCCGGCATCCATGAACAGGCTCACGCGGGTGCCGAACGATTTCAATTGTGCGATCAGAGGGCGCAGGCGCGGTGAATCAGCAGTGAGGTCGAAGCCGTGATCCGACGTGATCTGGCCATCGCCGTCCGGCACCAGTGTGCACTGTGCCGGGAGTACTTCACGTACCAGCACAAGCAGGCCGGGATAGCCTTCACGAGGCGGTGCGAATGCATTGCCTTCGATGTTGAATTCGATACCGTTCGTGCACAGTGGCGATAATGCGTGCACATCTTCCGGTCGGATATGGCGACGGTCGGGGCGCGGATGCACGGTGATGCCCTGGCAGCCCGCCGTGATGCAGGTGCGTGCAGCACGAATCACGTCAGGTGCTTTGCCGCCACGCGAGTTGCGCAGTACGGCGATCTTGTTGACATTGACGCTCAGCGCGGTCATGCGCGCAGGATACGCAAGCCGATTGCGGCGCGCTAGCGCAGTATCGGTGTGGCCCACACAACGCGATGTGCCTCACGTTCGGCGCCGGCAAGCACGAGCTTCAAACCCGTCACAGCACGTGTTTCGTTGCGCAGGAAATGGACTTCGCAGGCGCCATCGGCATCGGCAAAACGGTCCGGCGCAAACGCGGTCAGCGTCAGAGTTTCGGAACCGGTAGCCTGAATGATCAGCGCGTTCTGCTTTTGCGTGACTCGCAAAAGCGTTTCGGCATCCAGCTGATAATCGCCGACGACCTCGCGCAATGTGTCGGCAGGTGGTGCCAGCGATCCACGAGCCAGTTGCGGAGCGCGCTCACTCAGGCGTTGTGCGAGTTCGTTCGCGCCAGCATGGCCGAGCAGAACCGACGTGACGACGGTTCCGGTGCGCTGAAACGAAAGCACGAAGGCATCGCCGGGAGCGGCGAACACGTCATGTCCGACTTTGCGCAACGCGACCGGAAACCGCCCGGGAAACTGCGCGCTCATGGCGCCAGATCCGGCGCGAACCGTGAAGGCCCTGCCACCGGAGAGGCGATACAAGCCCGAATAGGCCGTGAAATCGCCGGATTCAGGCGGTGGCGGTGGTGGCGGCAGTGGCGGTGGCACGCGACCTTCCAGCCAAGCGATGCCGGTGGCGCTCAAATCGGCATCGGTATTGCCGAGCAGTACCAGCGCCTGCTGCTGATCAGTGCGAAATCCGAGGAACGCCGAAAACCCGGCGGTGCGGCTGGCACGCCAGACCAAGGGCCATTGCTGGTCGCCATCAGTCACCTGCACGGTGTTCCAGCCCAGGCCCACGCTTTGCGGCGAATCCGCCAGCGGTTGGCGTGACAACAACAGTGCCGCGCGCAGCGGCGATTGTTGAGGTGTCAGATTCTCCTGCACGAAGCGCAGCAGGTCTGGAAGCGTCGAACGCAGGCCCGCCGCCCCGGCCAGCGCGCCGAAATGCCAATGCGAAACCGGCTGGCCATGACCATGGCCTTGCAGCAGACCTGCACCATCTCCCACGCCTGTGTTCGACATGCCGAGCGGATCGAGGATTCGCGACACCAGCACGACGGCGAAACGTTGCCCGTATGCACGGCCAAGCATGTCACCGAGCAGTCCGGCGTCGAGCACGGAATAGCC
>JAFEFD010000565.1 GCA_018240765.1 Pseudomonadota bacterium
CCGAACGAGCGCGTGTGCGTCGTCGGCCGCAATGGCGAGGGCAAGTCGACGCTGCTGCGCCTGCTCGCCGGCGAGATCAAGCCCGACGATGGCGAATTACGCGCGCAAGGCGGCGTGCGCGTGGCAAAACTCGCACAAGAGGTGCCGCAGGATACGACCGGCAGCGTGTTCGACGTGGTCGCGCAGGGTCTGGGCGATCTCGGCGCCCTGCTCGCGCGTTACCACCATCTCCTCGAAGAACACGACCTCGACGCACTCGGCGCCGTGCAGGCGCAGATCGAGGCGCAGCACGGCTGGGACCTGGATCGCCGCGTGTCGCAGGTGCTCGAACGATTGGAACTTCCCGCCGATTCCGACTTCGCCGCGCTGTCGGGCGGCATGAAGCGCCGCGTGCTGCTCGCGCAGGCGCTGGTGCGCGCGCCTGACGTGCTGCTGCTCGACGAGCCGACCAATCACCTCGACGTCGCGGCGATCCAGTGGCTCGAGGAATTCCTGCGCGCGGCACCGTTCAGCCTCGTCTTCGTCACCCACGACCGCAGCTTCCTGCGCGCGCTCGCCACGCGCATCGTCGAGATCGACCGCGGCCAGGTCACCTCATGGCCGGGGGATTACGACAATTACCTGCGCCGCCGCGAGGAACGCCTGCACGCGCAGAATATGGAAAACGCGCGCTTCGACAAGAAGCTGGCGGCCGAAGAAATGTGGATTCGCCAGGGCATCAAGGCGCGCCGCACGCGCAACGAGGGCCGCGTGCGCGCCTTGCAGGCCATGCGGCGCGAGCGCGCGCAACGGCGCGAGCAGTCCGGTACGGCAAGGATGACGCTGGCGACGGCACAGGCCTCCGGCAAGAAAGTCATCGAAGCCAAAAGCGCGGATTTCGGCTTCGACGAGCGCGTCATCCTGCGCGATTTTTCGACCACGATCCTGCGCGGCGACCGCGTCGGCATCCTCGGCCCCAACGGTTCCGGAAAAAGTACACTGCTGAAATTGCTGCTCGGGCAATTGCGGCCGCAGCGTGGCCAAATCGAGCTTGGCACTGGCTTGCAAATCGCCTACTTCGACCAGCATCGCGCCGCGCTGCGCGAGGACTGGAACGCGCTCGATAATGTCGCCGAAGGCCGCGAATACATCGAGCTCGACGGCCAGCGCAAGCACGTGCTCGGCTACCTGCAGGATTTCCTGTTCGCGCCGGAACGCGCGCGCGCGCCAATCACGCGCCTGTCCGGCGGCGAGCGCAATCGCCTGCTGCTGGCCAAATTGTTCGCGCAGCCGTCGAACCTGCTGGTGATGGACGAACCGACCAACGACCTGGATGTCGAGACGTTGGAGTTGCTCGAAGACCTGCTCGGCAGCTATCACGGGACGCTGCTGCTGGTCTCGCACGACCGCGCGTTCATCGACAACGTCGTGACCAGCACACTGGTGCTCGAAGGCGATGGCCGTGTCGGCGAGTATGTCGGCGGGTATTCGGATTGGTTGCGTCAGAAGCCTGAAGTACCGGAATCGCCCTTGCCCAAAAAGCAGGAACTGGATTCCCGCTTTCGCGGCAATGACGAGCAGAAGCCGAAGCGCAAGCCCAGCTACAAGGACGCGCGTGAACTGGAGCTGCTACCCAGCCGCATCGAAACGTTGGAAAACGACATCGCCGCGCGCACGCAGGCCATGCACGACCCGGCGTTCTTCAAACAGGATGCCGCCGCGATTACGTCGGCGAACCAGGCGCTCGCCGCACTGCAATCCGAACTGGACGCGGCCTACCGACGCTGGCAGGAACTCGAAGCCTGATCAGGCGCGACCGCCCAGCACTTTTGCCGGCAGCATGATCAACGCGCGCAAAAACGCGAACACGCCTTCCACCGCAATGCCGACGAGGCGGAACGGCAGCAGGATCAGCCATACCAGCGGATAAAGGATCAGCGCGAGCAACGCCAACGGCCAGCAGAAGATCAGCAGCAACAGCCACAGGATGAAAGTGAGCATGGGGCAGCTCCGGGCGCCAGGGGATTAGCGCCACGGATTATGTGGGCGCAGCACGGCGTTGCAAGTGCTTCTGGTCACGATTCATCCGGCGGCGTGACCGCACGTTGCAGGATCGGCGCGGCAATGGATGGCTTGGCGAGCTTGCCGCCGACAAGCGAGAGCGTCGCCTGCGCATCGGGCTTTTCGACGGTGCGCGAAGCGAGATCGATGCGGCTGGCGGCGTTCATCCGCAGCAGTCGCCAATCGGCTATGGACAACGGTTTGCCATGCTCAAGCGCCGGTGCGGATGCGGCTGGCAGCACCACCCATGCCGCACCCGCCGAACCCTGCGCCAGGCGGCCAACGCCATCGGCGCCGACCAGCAAGGCGGTTTTCTCGTCCACGCCGATGCCGAATACCCGCGCATTCCCGGGCTCGCCGCGCAGGCGCGCGACGAAGGCGAGCAGGCGGCCGAGCCGGCTGCGGGCGGAAAAGTGCGTATCCGTGACGAGATCCTCCAGCCCGGGGAAATGCAGGAAATCGCTTTCCAGCGTCATCCCGGAATCGAACGGATCGGCCAACGCCACGCGCGATTCCATGCTGCCGCCATCCATTGCTGTATAGCCATGTCCGGCCAGGATTGCCAAGCCCGCACTGCTGCCGCCGATCGGACGGTTGGCGCGAACATGCGCATCCAATGCCGCGTTAACCGGCGTGCCTTTCCAATAGTTGACGTAGCGCGACTGGTCGCCGCCGGCCAGGAAAATTCCGTCCGCGCCGTGCAGCACCGCCAGCACGCGCGGATCGGACGCCGCCGCGCGGCTGCGGAACACGATGGTCTGCGCCGAGGCGACCGGACCCCAACGCTTGACGAAATCCTCGTCGATGTCGCCATCGGTCGGATCGTAGGCATCGTCGGCGGACGCCGCGCGCAGGATGACGATGTGACCGTGGCCGGCGCGCTCGGCGAGAAAGCGAAATGCCGCGTCGACTTCGCCGCCGCCGCCCATCAAGGCATAGCCGCGCTCGGTGTGCGCGGCGCGCGGCGCGGCGGGATCGCCGCTGACGAAGTAATCGAAATCGGCATTGCGATAGTTGTGTGCCGCGGCGGGCGCGGCCACGCAGGCGCCCGACAGGATCGTCAGCAGCGCAAAGCCGCCCAGAAACACGGCAAGACACCGCACTGAAATTCGGAACATCGTTCGTTCTCCTCCGGCATACCGGCCCATGACCTGGTGTCCTTGTCGCACAGGCAGACGTATGCTATCAAGCAGGTTGTCCGGGACAAGACGTTTTTGCAGACGTCCATATGGACTCCGGCGTGAAACCGGAATGGGGGACGGCAGCGCCGTCCGGAATTTTTCAGTTTGGGGAGTATTGGCATGCAATCGAATTTCATTGGCCTCGCCTTGCCGGCGCTGCTGTGTTGCGCGTTCGCAACGCATGTAGCAGCCCAGGACACTAACAGTACCGCCACCGACACACAGAAACTCGAGACCATCGAGGTGACCGGTTCGCGCATTCCGCGCGCGCAGGTCGAGGGCCCGTCGCCGATCACCATCATCACCGACAAGGACATCCGCGAGCGCGGCTTCGCCACGGCCGCGGACATCATGACCTCGCTGAGCCAGAACCTCGGCAACATCGACAACAACCAGATTACCGACGGCTTCTCCAACGGCGCGCAGGCGGTCGATCTGCGCGGCCTCGGCCCGAACCATACACTGGTGCTGATCAACGGCCGCCGCATCGCCGACTATCCGCAGTCGTACAACGGCGAGAGCAACTTCACCGACATCACCAACATCCCCACCTCGATGATCGATCGCGTGGAAATCCTCACCGGCAGCGCCTCGGCGATCTACGGATCCGACGCGATTTCCGGCGTCGTCAACTTCATCATGAAGAAGAAGGCCGACGGCACCACGCTCGATTTCCGCGTGGGCGACACCCAGCACGGCGGCGCGGCCTCGCAGCGCTTTACCCTGACCAGCGGCTGGTCGAACGACAAGTTCGATTCGACCTTCGGCGTCGAGCTGTACAACCAGAATCCGCTATGGGCGTATCAACGTGATTTCCTCGCCTCGCGCACCAACGATCCGCGCTACGCCACCAGTCCGACCCGCGTCGCCGCACCGACCTTCGTCATCCTCGACGGTGATGAAAACTACATCGATCCGGGCAAGGCGACCTGCGACAAGCTCGCCTATCTCGATCAGGGAACAGTGCAATACCTGCAACGCCGCAACTACGGCATGTATTGCGGCAGCCTTTCCGACGTCGGCTACGGCACGATGGAAAACGGCCGCCGCGCGGCGAATTTCTACGGCTCGGCCACTTACCACTTCAACGATCACATGGATTTCTTCGCCGACGTGCAATACAGCACCTCGCACCAGGAAACCTACAACACGCAGTTGAAGTGGCAGAACAGCTATCCAGTCGACGGCGATTCCTCGCCGACACCGTTCTACAACACCGCGACCGACCAGGTCGAGCAGTGGCAGCGCCAGTACTTCACCTATGAGGAAAACGGCGGCCTGGATCGCGCCATGATCCGCAACATCAACAACACGTTCTCGATCAACGCGGGCATCAAGGGCACGTTCGGCGACGCGTGGAACTACGAGGCGATGTACAGCCACGCGCAAAACGACCTCGAGGCGAAATGGCCGGCGCTGGTCGCCGCCAAGGCGCAGATGCTCTACCTCGGCCCGTCCCTGGGCGTGGATCCGGATTCGGGTTACCAGATGTATTACGCGCCGCACGAGCGCCTGTACACGCCGCTGACGCCGGCGCAGTTTGCCTCGATCACGCAGGACTCGATCGACCACGACACCAGCCGTGCCGAAAATTTTTCGCTGACGGTGAACAACACCGAGCTGTTCCAGCTGCCCGCGGGAGCGGTCGGCTTCGCCGCGACCGCCGAATTCGGCAACCAGTACTTCGGCCTCAAGCCGGATCCCCTGTCACTCGATGGCAGCTATTTCGGCTTGCACAACACCGTTGCCGTCGGCTCGCGCAGCCATTCCGGCGCAGGCTTCGAGTTCAGCGTGCCGGTGTTCTCGAAGCTGACCGCCACGGCGGCCGGGCGCTTCGACCGCTACGAATACAGTGGCAACTCGGCGAGCAAGTTCACCTACGCGCTCGGCCTGGAATACCGCCCGATCGACACCCTGCTGCTGCGCGGCTCGTACTCGACCGGTTTCCGCGCGCCTGACCTCGCCTACCTGTACGCCGGTCCGAGCGGATCGAGCTCCGGCGGCACCGACTACTATCGTTGCGCCACCGAAGAACCCGACGTGGACATCGGCGACTGCGACTGGAGCGATGTCAGCTTCAACGGTCGCAGCCACGGCAGCATCGACCTGAACAACGAGACCAGCAAATCCGCGACATGGGGCTTCGTCTACTCGCCGTTGAGCAATCTCGACTTCAGCGCCGACTACTACATCATCAATCTCAAGAACGAACTGGTCTATCAAAGCAGTGACCAGATCCTGCGCTGGGAAGCGCAATGCCGCACCGGCGAACTCGACATCAATTCGGGACTGTGCCAGGCAGCGGTCAACCAGGTTTTCCGCAATGCCGCGGGCGACATAACGTCGGTACTGGTGCTGCCGATCAACGCCGCCACGCACCGCACCTCGGGCACGGATTTCAAGATCCACTACCTGTGGCGCACCGATCGCATCGGCAGTTTCGACTTCAACCTCGGCGGCACCTATGTCGTCACCAACCGCATCCAGAACTACCCGGGCGACCCGTTTGTCAGCGAGATCGAGGATTATTACGACTACGTGATTCCGCGCAGCAAGGCGAACGGTTCGGTGACCTGGAACTACGGCAACTTCACCACCACGCTGTACGGCGCGCGCCTCGGCGGACTGCCCAATTACGACGGCGACCAGCGCATGGGCCCGACGATGATGTACAACGCATCGTTCGGCTACCGCTGGAGCAAGGACATCAACATCGGCTTCACCGTCGACAACCTGTTCGATTCCAAGCCCGGCCGCGACGCCACCTGGATCAGCTATCCGTACTATGCGCGGCGCTGGTTCAATCCGACCGGGCGTGCGTATTTCCTGGAGTTCAGCTACCGCTTCGGCGGACACGCCGACTGAGCGCCCGATCCCCGGCGCGACTGCGACTTGTGGAGTCGTCGCGCCGGCGGACAATTCGGGACGGACCGCCGATGCCACAAAAAAAAAATAGCGCAGACCGCCGCCTGTTCGCCCTGCTGCGCGGCGAGATGGAAAAGCTGACCGCTTCAGAACGGGTCATCGCGAACTTCCTGCTTACCAATCGCCAGTCGATACCGTTCGAGACCGCAAATTCGCTTGCGGCCAAGCTCGCCATCAGCGATGCGACGGTCGGGCGATTCTGCCGACGGCTGGGCTACCGCAACTTCCGCGAGTTGAAGACGGCGTTCAAGTTCGACGTGGCCGTCGCGCCGTGGCCGATCGGCGAAGGCTTGCGCACGATGCTGCAGACTTCCAACCGCGAGCCGGCCTTGCAACGCGACCTTGACCTGACCATCGCCGGAATCATCGAAGTCTATCGCCTGGCCGAATCCCGCGAATGGCAGAACGTGGTCCGGCGCCTGGCGCAATGCTCGACGTTGCACATCGTCGGGTTCCAGACCGAAAGGGGGCTCGCCGCGCATTTCGCCCACTTCCTCCAGTATGTGCGTCCAGGGGTACGCGTGGCGGATCTCGCCGCCGGCAGCTTCGCGGAGATCCTGATCGATGGCACGCCCGATGATTGCGTCGTGATCGTGGAGACGCGACGCTACTCGCGGCAGGCGCAACTGCTTGCCCGCAATTGCCGGCAACGCGGCCTGCCCCTGGTCGTGATCACCGACAAGTACTGTCACTGGGCCAGCGAATACACGCCGCACATGCTGGCGCTGCCGACGGAAAGCGGGATCTTCTGGGGCACCACGGTGCCGATCCTTGCGGCGCTGGCATTACTGGCAAACGGCGTCGTGCTCGCGCTCGGCGACGGCGTGGAACGGCGCCTTACCCGCGTATCCGATCTTTACCAGGAATTCGTCGGTCATGTCGGCAAGAGCGCACGCAAGCAGAAGGTACCCCGCGGGCGAAGGTGAACTGGCAATTGCACGACACCGACAAGCCTGTCGTCGCGGTCACGCGCGGGCAGCACGCCCGGCATAGGCCAGATACACAACCAGGCCGATCAGGAAGTAACCGCCGACGATCGCAAGCGGCAGCACGTCGCCCCGCAGTGCGCGCAAGACCATGTCGATCAGCAACGGCAGTCCCATGAGTGCGGCGAATGTGATGCCGAGCACCGGGATGATCCCGATCCACCAGCCGCCCACACGGATGCCGCCAAGCGGCACGCGAAACGAGCGTGGCCGATCGGGCTCGGTCGCACGCAGACGCATCACCGCGCAACACACGATCACGAACGCAACCGTGGTGCCGAGACTGATCAGATCGCCCAGCAGGCTGATCGGCAGGCACGCCGCGAGCAGGGCCATGGCCGCGCCGGTGCACACCGTGCCGGCAAGCGGCGTTCGTGTCCTGGCGTCGATGCGCGCAAACATCGGTGGCAGCATGCGATCGCGCGCCATCGCATAGAAGATGCGGCTCTGGCCGTAGATCGAGGTCAGCAGCACCGAGAGCAGGCCGATCACGGCTGCGGACTTGATCGCGATGCCGAACATCGGCAGGCGCATCGCATCGACGGCGACGGCGATGGGATCCGCAACCCCTAGCCGGGCGTAGGGCACGATTCCGGTCATTACCAGCGCAACCGCCATGTACAGCAATGTGCAGATCGCCAGCGTCATGAAGATGCCAAACGGCAAGTCGCGTCGTGGGTTGCGCGCCTCGGCCGCACTGGTGGAAACGGTTTCGAAACCGACGTAGGCAAAGAATATCGCCGAGGCGCCGCGCAATACGCCGGGCCAGCCAAACTCGAAACTGCCTTGTGCAGGCGGAACGAACGGCGTCAGGTTGGCAGGCTCCACGAAGGCGATGCCGATCAGCACGAATGCGACGAGCGCGGCGATCTTGAGCAGCACAACCGCCGTGTTGAAGGCGAACGATTGCGTGATGCCCCGCATCAACACCACGGTCGTCAGCACGATCGCGCCGGCTGCGACCAGGTTGATGCCGCCGCCGAACTGCAAACGGTTTGCCTGTCCATCGGATTTGAAATCGAGCATGGGCGTGGTGATCGATGCCGGCAGGTGCACGCCGAACTGGTCGAGCAAGGCCACGGCGTAGCCCGCGAAGCCGACCGCGACCGTGGCCGCCGCGATGCCGTATTCGAGCAGCAGCAGCCAGCCCGCACACCACGCCGTGAAGCGGCCGAAGGTGAGCAAGGCATACGAATAGCTCGAACCGGACAGCGGCATCGTTGCGGCCAGTTCCGCATAGCAGAACGCCGTGAAACCACACGCAACCGCGGCAACGATGAAAGACAGCACGACGGCGGGACCCGCGTGCGTCGCCGCGGCGCTTCCGGTCATGACGAAGATGCCGGCGCCGATGACACTGCCGATTCCGATCAAGGTGAGCTGGAGCGGGCCGAGCGTACGCGCCAGTTGCGGTCCGTCATTTTCCTCGAATTGACAATTTTCTTTCATAATGTATTTTATGCCATAAATATGTCATTACTGTCGAGGGGCAGGCCGGATGCAGGCTCAGGTCCGCCATGAACGCTGGGAACTCGCCACGCCATTCATCATCGCGCGCGAGACCTACCACCACGCCGACGTGGTCGTGGCCACGCTCTCGGACGAAGGCGCGGTCGGTCGCGGCGAATGCACGCCAACGAATTTCTACGGCGAGGATGTCCCCGGCGTGATGGACGCCGTGCGTGATCTCACCGCACGCCTCGTTCGCGGGGAAGACTGGAACAGTTTCCACGATACCGCACCTGCCGGCGCCGCACGCAATGCAGTCGATTGCGCGGTATGGGACCTGCGCGCGAAGCAATCCAGCCGTCGCGCCTGGGAATTGGCCGGCATACCGGCCCCGCGTGCGGTGCGCACGGCGCAAACGATCAGCGTGGGCGATGCCGCGCACCAGGCGGACAAGGCGCGCAGCATAGTCTCCAGCGACGGTGCGGATGCGCTGATCAAGCTCAAACTCGATGCAAACGATGTCGTCGCCCGCGTCGACGCCGTGCGTGCAGCCGCCCCCACGGCGACGATCATCGTCGATGCAAACGCCTCGTGGAGCCCGGCATTGCTCGAAGCCGTCATGCCTGCGCTGCAGATCGCCAACATCGCCATGCTCGAACAGCCCTTGCCGGCCGGCGCGGACACCGCGCTCGCGCGGATCGAACGCCGCGTACCCGTGTGCGCCGACGAATCCGCGCATGTCAGCGCCGATCTGGATGCACTGCGCGGCCGATACGACATCATCAACGTGAAGCTCGACAAGACCGGCGGACTGACCGAAGCGCTGCGCATGTGCGCGCGCGCGCAAGCGCTCGGTTTCGACCTCATGGTCGGCTGCATGGAAGGCACCTCGCTCGGCATGGCGCCGGCGATGCTGGTCGCCGGTTCGGCGCGTTTCGCCGACCTCGACGGCCCGCTCCTGATCGGCCGCGACCGCAGCCCCGGACTGCGCTACGAGCGCGGCATGGTCTCACCACCCGATGCGGCGCTGTGGGGCTGAGCCGCATCGATCCCCGCCGAATCCAGACGAACCATTCCCATGATGACCCGAATATTGATTCCACTATTGCTGTCGGCGCTACTCGCCGGCCATGCGGCCGCGGCCGCAGATTTCGTCGTGCGCGACGCCATCGTCGTCGACGGCACCGGCGCACCGCCGCGCCATGCCGATGTGCGCGTCAGCGCCGGCAAGATCGCCGCCATCGGCAAGATCGAACCGAAAGCCGGCGAAATCGTCGTCGATGCGAAAGGGCTCACGCTCGCGCCCGGCTTCATCGACACGCACAGCCACCACGGCGACGGGCTGGAGCAAGAACGTACTGCACTGGCGGCGGTGAGCCAGGGCATCACGACAATCGTCGTCGGCCAGGATGGTGGCTCGGAGACGCCGCTCGCCGACTATTTCCGCAAGATGGAAGCCCGGCCCGCCGCGCTGAACATCGCCTCGTACTCGGGCCACAACACGCTGCGCGGCATGGTGCTTGGCGACGACTACAAGCGGCATGCGACGCCAGCCGAGATCGAAAAGATGGGACGCCTGCTCGCCGCCGACATGCGCGCCGGCGCGCTCGGCCTGTCGACCGGCCTGGAATACGACCCGGGCATCTATTCCGATACCGCCGAGGTGGTCGCGCTCGCGCGCGTGGCATCGAAGTACGGCGGCCGCTACATCAGCCACATGCGCAGCGAAGACCGCGAGGTCTGGGCGGCGCTCGACGAAATCGTCACCATCGGCCGCGAGGCGAAGATCCCGGTGCAGGTCAGCCACGCCAAGCTCGCGATGACCGACTGGTGGGGACAGGCCGACCGATTCCTCGCCGTACTCGACAAGGCGCGCGCCGAGGGCGTCGAGGCGACGCTCGACGTCTATCCGTACGCCTATTGGCACAGCACGCTGACCGTGATGTGGCCCAAGCGCGACTTCGACAATCGCGCGACCGCGGAGTTTGCGCTCAAGCACCTCGCGCCGCCGGAAGGTTTGCTGATCGCGAAGTTCAGCCCCGATCCTGCGTTGGCAGGCAAGACCCTGGCCGAAGTCGCGCGCGAACGCGGCACCGATGCGCCGGCGACGGCGATGGCCCTGATCCACGAAGCGCAGGCTGCGGACGGCAGCGTCAACGTGATCGCCACGAGCATGGACGAACGCGATATCGCCAAATTCATCGCCTGGCCGAACGCCAACATTTCCTCCGACGGCATGTTGCACAACATGCATCCGCGCGGCGCCGGCGCGTTCACGCGCGTGCTGCGCGTCTACGTGCGCGAGCAGAAATTGCTGAGCCTGCAGGAAGCGGTGCACAAGATGAGCGGCCTGTCGGCAAGACACATGGGCTTGCGCGACCGCGGCGAAATCCGTCCCGGCGCCTGCGCCGATCTGGTGTTGTTCGATCCGGCCACGGTCGCCGACCGGTCCACCACGAAGGATCCCGAGGCATTGTCCACGGGGATCGCGCGGGTGTGGGTGAACGGCACGCTCGTCTATCACGACGGCAAGGCGACCGGCGCGTTCCCCGGCCGCGTCCTGCGCCGCGAGCCCAGGCGCTGAGCCCATGCGTATCCGTGCACCGTACCTGTTGTTCCTCGGCGACATCCGCAATGCGCTCGACGCCAAGACCGCGAGCGGCATCCTCGATTGGCGTCCCGAATTGTGCGCTGGCCAGTACCGGCTCAGCCGCGAAGCGGTCGATCTGGGCCTGCGCGACTACACCCCGGCCGAAGCAGCGGCAGCAGGAATGCGCACGCTGGTGATCGGCGTCGCCCCGTTCGGCGGCGCGATCGAGCCGGAATGGGTCGATGCGATCGTCACGGCGATCCGTGCCGGCCTCGATATCGCCAGCGGCATGCATGCGCGCCTGGCCGATATCCCGGCGATACGCGACGCCGCGCAAGAGTTCGATGCGCGCCTGTTCGACGTGCGCCATGGCACCGAACCCAACGCGATCGCATCCGGACGCAAGCGCCGCGGACGCCGCCTGCTCACGGTCGGCGTCGATTGCGCGGTCGGCAAGAAGTATGCGGCCCTGGCGATCCACCGCGAACTCGTCCGGCGCGGCATCAATGCCGATTTTCGCGCCACTGGCCAGACCGGCATTCTCATCGCCGGCGGCGGCACTGCGATCGATGCGACGGTCTGCGATTTCACCGCCGGCGCGGCCGAGGCGTTGTCGCCGGACAACGCGCCCGGCCATTGGGACGTGATCGAAGGCCAGGGCTCGCTATTCCATCCGGCCTATGCCGGAGTCAGCCTCGCGCTGTTGCACGGCTCGCAGCCCGACGCGCTGGTGGTCTGCCACGACCCGCGGCGCACGCACATCGACGGCTATCCGGACTATCCGCTGCCGACGTTCGCGGCTTGCATCGCCGCGAACGAACAGGCCGCACGCCTGACCAATCGCGCGGCACGTTGCGTCGCGATCGCGCTCAACACGCGCGGCATGAGCGAGCACGAACGCGCGCGCGCGCTGGCGGCCACGCGCGCGGAAACCGGCCTCATCGCTTTCGATCCGATCGCCACGGGCGCCGAGGCGGTCGTCGAACTGTTGCTCGCCAACCTGGACCCACCATCAC